>DATKFT010000788.1:0-22363 GCA_035544335.1 Pseudorhodoferax sp. | reverse complement strand
CTCTGCGTGCGCGGCCGCGCGGCAGGCCAGGCTGGGGCCGGCGCTGGCGCCGTGCAGCCGGCCGGGACCGTAGACGACGAAGGGCCGCAGCCCCACGCTGGCCAGGCCGTGCTCGCGCCAGCTGGCGCGCGCTGCCCCCTCTGCGGCGAGCTTGAACGCACCATAGTGCGTCACCGGCTGCGGCATGCCGCCTTCGGGGCCGTACACGCCGGCCGTGCTGGCGTAGACCACGCGGTCCAGCCCCTGGGCCCGCGCGGCCTCGAACACCTGCAGCGTGCCGATCAGGTTGACCGCGGCGCCGCGTACCGGGTCGGCGCTGCAAGCCGGTGTCAGCAAGCCGGCCAGATGCGCCACGCCATCGCAGCCTTGCAAGGCCGCGTGCACATCCGCGGCGCAGCACACGTCGCCGCTGTGCCATTGCAGGCCGCCACCGTCTGCGGCCGGCTGCGAGCCGGGCAAATCCATCAGCCGCACCTGCAGCCCGCGCCTGCGCAGGCGCAGCGCGAGTGCGCGGCCCAGGAAGCCGCCACCGCCAGTGACCAGAATGCGCCGGCGCATCACATCTTGCACAGCGGCGAGGGCGGCGGCGTCAGCGTGGCCGCGAAGGTGTGCTCGATCACGGGCACCACCGCACCGTCCACGGTCTTGGCACGCGCGACGTAGTTGGGCAGCAGCAGCTGGTTGTCGGCCGCGCGCATGGTCACCGGACCGTAGATGGAGTCGACCTGCGCGCCGCGCAGCGCCTTGGACACCTCGCCTGGCTTGACGCTGCCGGCCTTCTGCACGCCCGTGAACATGACCTGCATGCCGTTGTAGGCCTGGCCTTCGTTGTCGGTGGGCACGCGCTTGAACTTGGCCTTCCACGCGGCGACGAAGGCCTGGTTGCGCGGGTTGTCCAATGTGGCGGTGTAGGCCGTGTTGCCTGGCGTGCCTTCCAGCGCCTTGCCGGTCGCGTTGATCATGAAGTTCTGGATCAGTGCGTGGCCGATCAACTTGGTCTTGGGGATCAGCCCGAACTCCTCGGCCTGCTTGATGAAGGCAATGGCATCGCGCCCGGTCTCGGCGACCCAGACCGCCTCGACATTGCTGTTCTTGAGCTGCGCGATGTAGGGCGAGAAGTCCTTGGTTCCCAGCGGCACGTACAGCGACAGTGGCACCTTCTTGCCGGTGGCCTCCACCGCCTTCTTGAAGGATTCTCCCGAGTCACGGCCCCAGATGTAGTCGGCCGCCAGCACGGCAAACGTGTTCTCCTTCAGGTCCTTGGCCCACTCGTTGATCATCGCGATGTCCATCGCGTCCGAATGGTTGGTGCGGAAGCTGCGCGGCTTGCAGGTGTCCCCGGTCAGCTTGTCGGACTTGCTGGCGACGATGAAGTAGGCCGCGTCCCAGCGGTCCAGGTTCTGCGCGATGGCCAGCGAGATGGAAGAAGGAATCGCGCCGATCAGCAGGTTGTGGCCGTCGCGCGCCAGCTTCTCGGCCACGCGGCGGCCGGCGTCCGGCGTGCCCTCGTCGTCGGCCTCGGCCACCTCGACCTTGCGGCCGTCCACACCGCCCTTGGCATTGGCCTCCTCGATGGCGAACTTCACGGCGCGCATCACCTCCTCGCCCTGCTGCGCGAACACGCCGGATTTGGACGACACCAGGCCGACCTTGACGGGCTCCTTGCCCTGGGCCAGTGCGCCCAGCGCAGTCATGGCGAGGGCGGCCGCGCACAGGCGCGCGGTGGTTTTCTGCTGGAACATGCTTGTCTCCTCGGAAGGGAATGGGCCGGAGGCGGTCCGGCGGCCGTGGGTGAATGGAAAAGAGGGGTGGTCAGACCATGACGTGGGCTTCGAGGTCGTGCAGGCTCGTGCGGCTGTTCTCGACCTGGCCCTCGGCGACGACGGCGCCCTTGGCCATGGCGTAGTAGCGGCGGGCCACGCGCACCACCAGGCTCATGTTTTGCTCGATCAGCAGCAGTGCCGTGCCCTGGTCGGCCACGCGCTTGAACACCTCGGCGAGCTGGTCGACGATCACCGGCGCCAGGCCTTCGGTGGGCTCGTCCAGCAGGATCAGTGCGGGGTTGGCCATCAGCGCGCGGCCCACGGCCAGCATCTGCTGCTGCCCGCCAGACAGCGCCGTGCCCGGCGTGTGCGCGCGCTCCTGCAGGATGGGGAACAGCTCGTAGATCCCGGCCAGGTTCCAGGGGCCCGGCCGGCCGGTGGCGGCGCCGAGCTGCAGGTTCTCCTCGACCGTGAGGTTGGCCACGATGCGCCGGCCCTGGGGCACGACCACCACGCCCTGCTGCGCCGCCTGGTAGGTGCGCGGACGCGGCAGCAGCTTGTCGCCCACGCGCACGCTGCCGCCGCGCAGCGCGGCGATGCCCAGGATGGTGTTGACTACCGTGGTCTTGCCCACGCCGTTGCGGCCGACCAAGGCCACGCGCTCGCCGGCGCGCACCGTGAGGCTCAGGCCGTGCAGGATGTGGGCCGAGCCGTAGAAGGCGTCGACCTTGTGCAGATTCAGCAGTTCACCCATCACGCAGCACTCCCCAGATAAGCCTCGCGCACACGCGGATCTGCGCGCACCGCCGCCGGTTCTCCGCTCGCGATCACGCGCCCCAGTTCGAACACGGTGACGGCATCGGAGATGCCGAACACCACGTCCATGTCGTGCTCGACCAGCAGCACCGAGACGTTCCAGCGCTGGGTCAGCGCCTTCAGGTGGCGGGCCAGGTCCAGCGACTCCTTGACCGACAGGCCGGCCATGGGCTCGTCCAGCAGCAGCACGGTGGGACGGCCCACCAGCGCCAGCGCCAGGTCCAGCCGGCGCTGTTCGCCGTAGCCCAGGTCCTCGGCCACGTCGTCGGCGCGGGGCAGCAGCTCCAGCTCCTGCAGCACGGCTTCGGCGTCCGCGGCGCAGCCCTGGGGGTTCATGCTGTACGCGGCCAGCTCGACCTGCCGGCGCACCCGCATCTGGCCGAAGATGCTGGTGCGCTGGAAGCTGCGCGACAGCCCGCGCGCGCGCCGCTCCACCACACCCAGTGCCGTCACGTCCTGGCCGCCCAGGCGCACGCTGCCGCGCGTCAGCCGGCGCCGGCCCGTGATGGCGTCGATCACGGTGGACTTGCCGGCGCCGTTGGGGCCGATCAAGCCGCGGATCTGGCCGCGCGCCAGCGTCAGCGAGACGCCGTCCAGCGCCTTCACGCCGCCGTAGTGGATGGCCACGTCCTCGGCCTGCAACACATACTCGCTCATCGGGGTCTCCTGTTCAGTGCGCCGATGCCGGCCGCGTTGCGGGTGCCGGTGCGGCAGACTTGCGGCGCCGCAGGCGCTGCAGCGCACCGGCCAGCCCCGTGGGCGAGAACACGATCACGGTGATCAGCGCCACGCCGAAGATGGCCATCCAGTGGCTGGCCCAGTCGCCCAGCACGTCCTTGAACAGGAAGTACACGATGGCCCCCAGCGGAGGGCCCCACAGGGCCTTGTAGCCACCGACCACGACCATCATCAGGGCGACGCCCGAGACGCTCCAGTGCAGCGCTTCGGGCGAGATGAAGCCGGTGTTCAGCGCCGACAGCATCCCGGCGAGCGCGGCGATGGTGGCCGACAGCGCATAGATGGCCGCGCGCGGCACCAGCGTGCGCACGCCGATGAAGCGGGCCCGCTCCTCGTTGTCGCGCACGGCCTCGGTCACGCTGCCGAAGCGGCCACGCAGCAGCAGGCCCAGCCCCAGCACCACCAGCACCATGGCGCACCAGCAAACCAGGAACAGCACGGCCGGCTGGTGCAGCAGCGATTGCGGCACGCCGAACAACGTGGCCGGCCAGTTCACGTTCATGCCGTCGGCGCCGCCCGTCAGGCCGCGCGAGCGCGAGGCCGTCAGGTAGAACATCTGGCCGATGGCCAGCGTCATCATGCTGAAGGCCACGCCGGGCACGCGCACGATGACCAGGCCGACGACGAAGGCGAACAGCGCCACCGCGACCAGCGTGGCCAGGATGGCCAGCTCGGCCGGCATCCAGCCCAGCTCCAGCGCGATGCCCATGGCATAGCCGGACAGGCCGAAGTACAGCGCATGGCCGAAGCTGACCATGCCGTTCTGCTTGAGCAGCAGGCCCACGCCGCTGGCGAACACCGCGTAGACCACGGCCTGCGTCAGCAGCGAGAGCACCGTGCCCGAGCCCACCAGCGCCGCGATGGCGCCCCCCGCGGCCAGCGCGCACGCAGCGCCCAGCCCGATCCGAACGATCGTCATGACAATCTCCTGTGTGGAAAAGGCTCAGGTGCGGCTGCCGGCGAAGCCCGCGGGCTTCCAGATCAGCACGGCGACCATGATCACGAAGGGCAGCACCGCCGACAGTGCGGGCAGGTACACCGCCCCGAGCGCCTGCACCATGCCCAGCACCATGGCGGCGATGAAGGCACCGGCCAGCGAGCCCAGCCCGCCGACCACGACGACCACGAACGAGTCGATGATCACGTCGCTGCTCATGGCCGGCGACAGCGACAGGAAGGGCGCAGCCACCACGCCGGCCAGTCCGGCCAGTGCCGTGCCCAGGCCCACGACGCCGGCCGACAGTGCGTCGGTGTTCACGCCCTGCATGGCGGTGGTGGTGGGGTCGGTGCTGGCGGCACGCACGAAGAGACCGGCCTTGGACCAGCGCAGCCAGGCCGTCAGGCCCAGCGCCACCAGCGCGCCGACCACGATCACGCCGATGCGGTAGGCGGGCAGCGGCGTGCCGAAGAAGTCCACCGAGCGCGCCAGCGCGGCGGGCGCGTCCACGGTCAGGTTGCTCTTGCCCCAGACCGTCTGCACGAAGTCCTCGATCACCAGCAGCAGGCCGAAGGTGACCAGCACCACGGTCAACGGGTCGCGGTCCTGCAGCAAGCGAAAGCCGTAGCGGTCCAGCAGCACGCCGAACACGGCCATGACGGCCGGCGCGGCCACCAGCGCCACCCAGAAGTTGCTCTGCAGCGCGATCGAATAGCCCAGGTAGGCGCCCAGCATGTACAGCGAGCCGTGCGCGAAGTTCACCACGCGGCGCAGGCCGTAGATCAGCGCCAGTCCGGAGCACATCACGATCAGCAGTGCGCCATACACCAGGCCGTTGAAGAGGTTGATGGTCAGCATTGCTTGTCTCCCGTTGTCGAAATCTGAAGAGGTGCCAGCGCCGAGACCGGTGCGCCCAGGATGCTCCAGCCACCGTCGGCGGCCAGCGTGGCGCCGGTGACGTAGCTGGCGGCGGGCGAGGCCAGGAAGGCGATCGCGTCGGCGATCTCCTCGGGCTCGGCCATGCGGCCCAGCGGCGTGCGTTCGGCGATGGCGCGCGCATCGATCGCGCCGCGCTCGGCCAGGCCGGCCACCAGTGCGGTGCGCACATAGCCCGGCGCGACCGCGTTCACGCGGATGCCGGCGCGCGCCCATTCCGCGGCCAGCGCGCGCGTCATGCCCAGCACGCCGGCCTTGGCCGCGCTGTAGGCGTTGCGTCCGGGGATGCCGCCGAAGCTCGCGATCGAGCCGATGTTGACGATGGCGCCGCGGCAGCCGCGTGCATCGCGCGCCTGGTCGCGCATGGCGGCGATGGCCGACTGCGACACCAGGAAGCTGCCGCGCAGGTGCACGGCCAGCACACGATCGAAGCCTTCCGCGGTCTGCTCCAGCGTGGGCGCCGCCTGCTCGGCGATGCCGGCGTTGTTGACCAGCGCGTCGATGCGGCCATGCCGCGCCAGCACCTGCGCGAAGGCGGTGCGCACGGCGGCCTCGTCCGTCACGTCGCAGCCCAGCCCGGTGTGGGTCGGGCCGAGCTCGGCGGCGCGGGCCTGCGCGGCGTCGGCACGCAGGTCCAGCAGCGCGAGCTGCCAGCCGGCCGCGGCCAGCCGCTGCGCCGTGGCCCAGCCAATGCCGTCGGCGGCGCCGGTGATGATGGCCGTGCTCATCGCGCTGCGCCCTCGGGGCCGTTCGGGATCCGCCCGGTCGTGGGAAGGGGGGGCTTGCTCTGCATGGCGTTGTCTCCTTTTCTGCATGAACCACGGCACTGCCTGGCGCCGGGGTCGTGGTGTCGGCCCTGGGGCGCGTGCGCCCAGGCCTGTCTCAGGTTGGCGTTGTGGTCGTGAAGGGGAACCCTGTGGATCAGCGGCCGGCCCGCGCAGCCGCGTGGCGGGCGGCCTGGCGGGCGAACACCATGCCGGGGCCGATCGTGATGCCGGGTGCGGTGTAGACGCCGCCCATGGCCGAGTGCATGTCGTTGCCGACCGCGTACAGGCCGCCGATCGGCTTGCCGCCTGCGTCGAGCACGCGTGCATCGCCATCGGTCGCGAAACCCTGGGCCGCACCGATGTCGCCCGGATACAGGCGCACGGCGTAGAACGGGCCTTGCTCCAGCGCGCCCAGGCAGGGATTGGGTCCGGGCCAGCTGGCGTCGCCGATGTTGCGCGCATAGGCGGTTTCGCCGCGCCGGAAGTCCGGGTCGCTGCCGGTGCGGGCGTGGCCGTTGAAGCGCTCGACCGTGGCCTGCAGCCGGGCCGGGTCGATGTGCAGCGCGCGCGCCAGTGCGTCCAGCGTGTCGCCTTTCACGAGGTAGCCGTCGGCCAGGAACGCGGCCAACAGCCTGGCGCTGGCGCCGGGGCGGACCATGCCGATGCCGTAGCGCCCCAGCGCGGCGGCGTCGCAGACCAGGTAGGCCGGCACGGCACCGGCCTGCTGCATCGCCAGACCGAACAGGTGGTAGGAGGTGCTCTCGTTGACGAAGCGCTCGCCGGCCTGGTTGACGGTCAGCATGCCGGGCTTGGCGCGGTCCATCACGAAGTGCGGGAACACGGCCGTGCTGCCGTCCGCGCGCCGGCGCAACGACACGGGCGCCCAGTAGGCCGGACTGAGCGCGCCTTCGCCGTAGCGTGCCCCCACCGCCTCCGCCATGGCATGGGCCTCGCCGGTGTGGCCCGGGGCGCCGGGGCACCAGTCCATGTCCACGCCGGGCAGCAGCGCGCGGCGGCGCTCGGGGTGGCGGTTGAAGCCACCGCTGGCCAGCACGACGCCGGCACGCACGCGCACGCTGCGGCTGTCCTTGCCCTGCACCAGTTCGGCGCTGGCGATGCTGCCGTCGGCAGCGCGGTGCAGCGCGGCCAGCCGGGTGCGCAGTGCCAACGCCACCTGCTCCTGCTGCGCGACAGAGAACAGCAGCCGCGCCACATGGGCATTGCCCATCACCAGCCGCGTGCCGCGCGGGTGCCTGAGCCGGTCGCGCCCATGGCGGGCCACGATGGACACGGCGTGCCGCAACGAGCGCAGCGAGCCGGTCATGCCCAGTAGGTGGTTGATGTCCGTGCGGTCGACCATCATGCCGCCCAGCACGGTGAACTCCGGGATCGGCGGGCGCAGCAGGCCGAACAGCGCGCCCAGCCGGCGGCCGTCGAAGGGCTGCGGCTCCAGCGCGCGACCGTTGAGCGTGGCGCCCGCCAGGTCGGAGAGGTAGTCCGGGTGCTTGGGATAGGGGCGGAACCGGACCTCGGTGCGCGCGGCCAGTTCGTCGACCGTGGCGGCGCCGTGGTCCAGCAGGGTCTGGCGCAGGGCCGCACTGCTGCGCTCGCCGATGGCGTTGCGCAGGTAGCGCGCGGCCTCGGCCGTGCTGTCCTGCGGGTTGACCTGGGCGCCGAGCTGCGTGCCGGGCACCCAGCTGGTGCCCGCGGACAGGGCGGTCGTGCCGCCCACGTAGTCGGTGGCTTCGACCAGCAACACGTCCAGGCCCTGCAACGCGCCGAACAGGGCGGCGGCCAGGCCGGCGCCGCCCGCGCCGACGACCAGCAGGTCGCAGCTGGCGTCCTGCGGCAGCGCGCGCAGCGTGTCGAGCTGCTTCATGAGGCGCGCGCCTCGGCCAGGAACGCGACCATCAGGTCGCGCACCTTGGCGAACATGTCGGTGCCGGTGCTCGTGCCCAGGCCGCGTGCGCGCGCTGCGGCGATCAGGGGCGTGATGGCGGGCTGCGTCACCACGCAGCCCACGAAAGTCCCGCGCTCCAGTCGGTCCACGTCCACCGGCAGCGCATCGCCGGGACGCATCCCGGCGGGCGTGGCATTGAGCACCAGGTCGTGGCCGCTCGGGTCGGAGGTGCCAGCCGTGACGGGACAGTGGCCGAGCGCCGCCAGGCGCGCGACCAACGCGTCCCGCCGGGCCGTGTCACCGTCGTGCACCGACAGGCTGGCCACGCCGGCCAGCACCAGCGCGTGGGCGATGGCCGTGCCGGCGCCGCCCGCGCCGACCAGCAACGCGCGCCGACCGGCGGGATCGCAGCCCTGGGTGCGCAGCGCTTCGACGAAGCCCAGGCCGTCGCACATGTCGCCATGCCAGCTGCCGTCCGGGTTGCGGCGCATGGTGTTCACCGCGCCCAGGAAGGCGGCGCGTTCGCTCAGCGTTCCGCACAGCGCCGTGCAATCGAACTTGTGCGGCACGGTGACGATGAGGCCATCGACGTTCTTCGCCAGCGAGACCCCAGCCACCCAGCCGGACAGGTCGGCCGGCGCGACATGGGCCGGCAGCACCACCGCGTCCAGGCCCCGTGCGCGGAACGCCTGGCTCACGCCCTGGGGCGATTTCACCTGGGCAATGGGGTGCCCCACGATGAAGTGGACGCGGGTGGACCCGCTCAATTCGATGTCCGGCATGCATGTCTCCGTTGCGATGGCGCGATCCTATCCAAAAATAGAACTGGATTCAACAATTGAATCAAGTTCTAAAAATGGCTATAGTCCGTTCCATCAAGGAGACACCGCACCGTGGTCCGCACCCCCATTGCTCTGGTTGGCGCCGGCGTCATCGCCCGCACCCATATCGACCGCCTGGCACGCAGCGCCAGCATGGCCCTGGCCGCTGTGGCCGACCCCGCGCCCGCGGCCCGTGCCGTGGCCGAAGCGGCCGGCGTGCCCTGGTTCGCAGACCACCGCGACATGCTGGCGGCCGTGCGCCCGGCCGGTGCCATCGTGGCCACACCCAACGCGCTGCATGTGCCGGTGGCGCTGGACTGCCTGGCCCAGCGCGTTCCCGTGCTCGTGGAAAAGCCGGTCGCCGACACCGTGGAGGACGCCCGCCGCCTGGTCGAGGCCCAGGCCGCCTGCGGCGTGCCGGTGCTCGTGGGCCACCACCGGCGCCACAACCCCATTGCGCAACGCGCCCGCGCCATCGTGCAGAGCGGGCGTCTGGGCCGGCTGGTGGCCGTGCACGCGCAGGCCACCTTCCTCAAGCCCGACGCCTACTTCGACGTCGCCTGGCGCCGTGCCCCCGGCGGCGGCCCGGTGCTGATCAACCTGATCCACGACATCGACCTGCTGCGCTTCCTGGTGGGCGAGGTCGACCAGGTGCTGTCCGCCACGAGCAGTGCGGTGCGCGGCTTTGCAGTGGAGGACACGGCCGCCGCCGTGCTGCGCTTTGCCGGCGGCGCGCTGGGCACGGTGCTGGCGTCCGATGCCGCGGTGTCGCCCTGGTGCTGGGACTTCTGCGCGGGCGAGCAGCCGCTGTATCCGCGCCAGGCCGTGCAGTCGCACTACCTGGCCGGCACCGAGGGCGCGCTCTCGCTGCCCGACCTCGCGCTGTGGCACTACACCGGCGAGCGCAGCTGGTATGCCGAGATGACGCGCGAGCAGAGCGTGGTGCACGCGGCCGATCCGTACCAGCGCCAGCTCGACCATTTCCACGCCTTGATCGAGGGGCGGGTCGGCGAGCCGTTGTGCAGCGCCGAGGACGGACTGCGGACCCTGGCCGCCACGCGCGCGGTGCAGTCCGCTGCCGCGGCCTGCGCCAGCGCGTGAATCCGATGCCGTACGCTCACCGTTCCACGAACGACTAGGAACATCCGTCATGAGCGGCGTACTCGATCGCACCCTCGGCATCCTCGAACTGCTGTCGCACCACGGCGAAGGCTTGGAGATGGCCAGCATCGCCGATCAACTCAACATGCCCCGCAGCGCCGCACACCGCCTGCTGGCCGATCTGATCCGCACCGGCTATGTGCGCCAGACGCGGGACCTCGGCCCCTACATGCTGACCACCAAGCTGGTGTCCATGGGCCTGTCCTTTCTGAGCAACAGCGGCATCATCGACTTCTCGCAACCGCTGCTGGACCGCCTGGCCGAGATCTCCGGCGAGCTGGTGCGCCTGTCGGTGGTCGACGGCGACCGGCTGACCTGGGTGGCGCGCGCCCAGGGCGCGCGCCAGGGCCTGCGCTACGACCCCGACATGGGCAGCGACGCGCGGCTGTCGTGCTCGTCCTCGGGCCTGGCACTCATGGCTGCGCTCGGCGACGAGGAAGGCGTGGCCCTCGCTTCGCGCCAGGGCCTGGGCTCGCCGGAGGAGTACGGCCCCAACGCCCCCCGCAGCCTGCAAGAGATGCTGACCATGGTGCACGCCGCGCGCGAGCGCGGCTACAGCATCACGGTGGACACCTACACCGTGGGCCTGTCGGCCATGTCGGCGCCCGTGCGCCTGGCCGGCCAGCCGCCCATCGGCGTGATCACCATCGCCGGGCCAACGGCCCGCTTCACCGCGGCGCGCATGCAGGCGCTGGCGCCCGAGCTGCTGGCGATTGCCGCACAGATGGCGGCGGCCAGCGGGACCTCGCCCTTCTTCCAACGGTCTGCGCAGGCCCGCCAGCTGGCGGCCGGCCGCAGGCCGATCTACGCCGAATAGCCTGCATGCCCGAGCCCGCCACCGTCGATTCCTCGTCTGTCGTCTGCGATCTGCTGGTGGTGGGTTCCGGGGCCGCAGGCCTTGCGGCCGCCGTGACGGCAGCGCAGTTGGGCCTCACGGTCGTGGTGGTCGAGAAGGAAGCGCTGATCGGCGGGACCACGGCCTGGTCGGGCGGCTGGATGTGGGTGCCACGCAATCCGCTCGCACGCGCCGCTGGCATCGACGAGGACATCGAGGGCCCGCTCGCCTACCTCCGCCATGAACTGGGCGAACGCTTCGACGAAGCCCGTGCGCGCGCCTACCTGGAGGCCGCGCCGCGCATGGTGGCGTTTTTCCACGCGTGCACCGCCTTGCAGTTCATCGATGGCAACGCCATGCCCGACTTCCACGGCCGCTCGCCGGCGGCCGGGCTGGGCGGGCGCTCGGTCTGCGCCGCGGCCTTCGACGGCCGGCGCCTGGGCCGGCACCGCGGGCAGCTGAAGTCACCGCTGCCGGAGACCACGCTGTGGGGCATGGGCATCGCCTCGGGTGCCGAGCTGCGGCATTTCCTGAATGCATTGCGCAGACCGGCCTCGTTCGCCTATGTCACGCGGCGCGTGCTGGCCCATTGGCGCGACCTGCTGCTGCACCGCCAGAGCCAGCGCCTCGTCAATGGCCATGCGCTGGCCGGGGCCCTGGCGGCCTCGGCGCTGGAGGCCGGCGTGGAGATCCGCACCGGCTGCACGGCGCGGCGCCTGCTGCGCGACGGCGCGCGCGTGCGCGGCGCCGTGGTGGACGGGCCGCTGGGGCCCTTGCGCATCACGGCCCGGCGCGGGGTGGTGCTGGCCAGTGGCGGCTTTGCGCACGACCCCGAGCGCAAGAAGGCGCTGCAGCCGCATGCGCCCAGCGGCGCCGAGCACTGGTCTGCCGCGGCTTGGGGCAGCACCGGCGACGGCCTGCGGCTGGGCGAGACGGCCGGCGGCGTGGTGGACACCCAGCAGACCAGCGCCGCGGCACTGGCGCCGGTCTCGCTGGTGCCGCGCCGGGACGGCACGGTTGCGCATTTCCCGCATCTGATCGAGCGCGCCAAGCCCGGGCTGATCGCGGTGCGCGCAGACGGGCGGCGGTTCACCAACGAGGCGGACTCCTATTACGACTTCGTCCAGGGCCTGCTGGCGGCCACACCGTCCGGCTGCCCGGTCGAGGCCTGGCTGGTCTGCGACCATGGCTTCCTCCGCCACTACGGGCTGGGTGCCGTGAAACCCGCGCCCTTGCCACTGGGCCGCTGGCTGGCCAATGGCTACCTGCGCCGCGGCCACACGCTGGCCGCACTGGCCCAGGCCTGCGGCATCGACGCGGCAGGCCTGCAGGCCACGGTGCAGCGCTACAACACCATGGCCAGCACCGGCCGCGACGAGGACTTCGCCAAGGGCGAGACACCCTACAACCGCGTGCAGGGCGATGCCGCAGCAGGCCATGCCAATGCCTGCATGGCGCCGCTGCGGCGCGGGCCGTTCTACGCCGTGCGCGTCGTGCCTGGCAGCCTGGGCACCTTCGCGGGCCTCAAGGCCGACGCGCGCGCCCGCGTGCTCGATGCGAGCGGCCAGCCCATCCCCGGCCTGTACGCGGCCGGCAACGACATGAACAGCGTGATGGGCGGGCGCTATCCGAGCGGCGGCATCACGCTGGGACCCGCCATGACCTTTGGCTACCTGGCCGCGCGCGACGCCGCCGGCCTCGACGCCTCCGATCTCTGACCTTGCACTCTGGAGCACTGCATGTACTACGAACTCGCCACCCTGACCCTGCCCATGGGCACCGCCACGCGCGCCGCCGCGCAGGTGCAGGACTTCAGTTCCGCACCCGAAGCCCGCGGCGAACTGCTGGCTTGCTGGTTCAGCGACATCGGCGTGCTGAACCAGATGCTGGTGCTGCGCGGCTTCGCCGACCTGTCCACGCTGCAGGCCGAACGCAGGCGCACGCAGAACGCCCCCAGCCCGTTCGGTTGCGGCGACCTCTACCAGCGGCTGGAGCTGGCGAGCTACGAGGGCTTCGCATGGATGAAGCCGGTGCGCCAGAGCGCCGAATCCGGCATCAAGGGCCCCGTCTACGAAATCCGCACCTACGGCATCCAGCCGGGCGGCACGCAGCCCACCATCGATCTGTGGCAGCAATATGTGCCGCTGCGCGAGAAGCTCTCGCCCTGCGTGGTGGCCATGGTCGCGCTGGACGGCGCGCCGCGCTTCACCAACATCTGGGCCTACCCCTCGCTGGACGCGCGCAGCAAGGCGCGCGCGCAGGCCGTGGCCGAGGGCATCTGGCCGCCCAAGGGCGGACCGGCCTACCTGACGACGGACATGGTCTCGACCATCGCACTGCCCACGGCCGTCTCGCCGCTGAAGTGAGATGCACATGAACCGAGCCCTGTCTCTCGCTTATCTCACGTCCCACCGCAGCCAGCCGGCCGAGGCCGTGCGCATCGCAGCCGAGCAAGGCTACGGCTTCGTCGGGCTGCGCCTGTGGCCGAAC
This sequence comes from Pseudorhodoferax sp., assembly GCA_035544335.1. Taxonomy (GTDB): domain Bacteria; phylum Pseudomonadota; class Gammaproteobacteria; order Burkholderiales; family Burkholderiaceae_C; genus Pseudorhodoferax. The sequence continues at coordinate 9,199 of DATKFT010000788.1, read as the reverse complement.
GCGCCCGGCGCGCCGCAGCAGCACCTGCTGGGCCGGCCCGAAGCACTGCGTGAAACGCAGGCCGCCCTGCGCGACACCGGTGTCGGCGTCTTCGACCTGGAGATCATCCGCATCGACGCCGACTTCGACGTGCACCGCTGGGACGCGCTCTACGACATCGGCGCCGCGCTGGGCGCCAAGGCCATCCTGGTGGCCGGCGACGACCGCGACGAGGCGCGGCTGACGCAGCACTACGCACAGTTGTGCGAGGTCATGCGGCCCTATGGCATGACGGCCGACCTGGAGTTCATGCCCTGGACGGCCGTGCCGAACGCACAGGCGGCGCTGCGCGTGGTGCGCAATGCCGGCACGCCGGCCAATGCGGGCATCCTGGTCGATGCGATCCACGTGGGCCGCTCCACCACCACGCTTTCCGACATCCGCGCCATTCCGCGCGCGCTGCTGCACTACGCGCAGATCTGCGATTGCGAAGCCGGCACGCAGTTCACGACCGAGCAGATGGTCCACACGGCGCGCGCAGAGCGTCTGCTGCCCGGCACCGGCACGGTCGACCTGCCGGGCCTGTTCGCGGCCTTGCCGGCCGACCTGCCAATCAGCGTGGAGGTCATCAACCTGCCGCTGGAGCGCCAGCAGACGCCGGCGCAATGGGCCGCGACCTGCCTGGCCGCGAGCCGGCCCTTCATCGCCTGACACATTTCCTGACGATGGACCGTCTGCCCTTTTTCTTCGGAGCCCGCTGGTTCAGCAGCGCGTGAGCGGGCCTTGCCCTCCCACGCCCTGTCTTGCAACCCCCGAAGGAACACACCATGGATTTCGCGCTCAACGACGAACAGAAGATGATGATCGACACCGTCCGTCGCTTCATCGCCGAGGAAGTACGCCCGCTGGAACAGCGGCTCGAAGACGAGGGCCGGCTCGACCGCGACACCGCCCAGACCCTGCACGAGAAGGGCCGCGCGCTGGGCCTGTACGCGCTGAACATGCCGGCCGAGCTGGGCGGTGGCGGCCTGTCGAACCTGGACCGCATCCTGTGCGAGGAACAGTTCGGCCACACCAGCGACCAGCTGATCCGCCGCGCCTTCGGCAACGTGTACGAGCCGCTGCTGCACTGCCAGGGCGCGCAGGTCGAGCGCTGGCTCAAGCCCACGGTGCAAGGCACGCGCACCTGCGCCATCGCGATCACCGAGCCGGGCGCCGGTTCGGACGCGGCCGGCATCAAGACCCACGCGAAGAAGACCGAGGTCGACGGCAAGGCGGGCTGGGTGCTGAACGGCGGCAAGCATTTCATCAGCGACGGCGAGTGGAGCGACTTCTTCCTGGTCTCGGCCAAGACCGGTGAGAAGGAGATCAGCATGTTCATGGTCGACAAGGGCCTGGCCGGCTTCACGGTCGGCAAGGACCAGCAGATGATGGGCATCCGTGGCACGCCGCATGTGGAGCTGTTCTTCGACAACGTGCTGCTCGAAGAAGACGCGCTGCTGGGTGTGCGCGGCCAGGGCTTCAAGCTGGCCATGGCGGCGCTGAACGTGGTGCGCCTGGCCCAGGTGGGCGCGCGGGCCGTGGGCAAGGCCAGCCATGTCTGCGAACTGATGCTGGACTACGCGGGCGAGCGCCGCCAGTTCGACACGCGCATCGGCGACTTCCAGATGGTGCAGCAGATGCTGGCCGACAGCGTGATCGAGATCAACGCGGCGCGCTGGATGGTCTACCAGGCGGCCTGGATGCTGGACCAGGGCCTGGACGCGCGCGAGCAGATCGCCATGGTCAAGGTGCACGCGGCCGAGACCTTGGGCCGCGTGGTCGACCGCGCGGTGCAGGTGTTCGGTGGCATGGGCTTTTGCAAGGAGCTGCCGATCGAGCGCTACTACCGCGACGCGCGCATCTACCGCATCTTCGACGGCACCAGCGAGATCCACCGCGGCGTGATCGCCAAGAGCGCTTTGAGGAAGGGCGCCGCACTGTTCGACGTGAACCGCTGAGGGCACCATGGCAGACGGAAAATTCATGACGGCCACCGAGGCGGCCGCGCTGATCCGCGACGGCGACACGGTGGGCCTGATGGGCGGTGGCGGTGGCCTGATGGAGGCCACGCAGGTGTTCGAGGCCGTGCAGGCACGTTTCCTCGCAACGCAGCGGCCGCGCGCGCTCACGGTGGTGCACGCGCTGGGCATCGGCGACAAGAAGACCCGAGGCATGAACTGCTTCGCGCACGAGGGGCTGGTGCGGCGCGTGATCGGCGGGCACTGGGTCTGGTCGCCCGCCATGCAGCAACTGGCGCTGGACAACAAGATCGAGGCCTACATCCTGCCCGGCGGCGTCAGCAGCCAGCTGCTGCGCGAGATCGGCGCGGGCCGGCCTGGCCTGATCTCGCACGTGGGCCTGGGCACGGTGTGCGACCCGCGCCATGGCGGCGGACGCATGAACGCAGCCGCGCGGGACGAACTGGTCGAGGTGCTGCGCATCGACGGCCGCGAGTACCTGCGCTACAAGCCGTTCCCGGTGCACGTGGCCATCGTGCGGGCCAGCGCGGCGGACGAGGAAGGCAACATCAGCTTCGAACACGAGGCGGCGAACCTGGACGCGCAGTCGCTCGCGCTGGCCGCGCGCAACAGCGGCGGCACGGTGATCGTGCAGGTGGCCGAGCGCCTGCCCAGGGGGGCGCTGAAGGCGCGCGAGGTCCGCATCCCCTCGGCCTGGGTGGATGCCATCGTGGTCGACCCGGACCAGCGCACCAGCTACGAGATCCCGTTCGACCCGGCCTTCAGCGGCGAGCTGACGGGCGGCGCACGCGCCGAGAGCGAGGCGGCCGACCACGCCCGCGAGGTCGCCTCGGCACAGGAGGTCTTCGGCGAGCGCCAGGCCGTGGCGCGGCGCGCGGCCGTGGAGCTGTTCAATACCGGCAAGGCGCGGCCCGTCATCAACTACGGCGTGGGCGTGCCCGATGCCGTGGCCAAGTTGATCGCCGCACGCAACGAGCAGCACCGCATCTACCAGACCATCGAGCACGGCACCTATGGCGGCACCCTGATGGACGGCGTGCTGTTCGGCTACGCGCGCAATGCCACGGCCATGCTGGACGCGGCCACGCAGTTCGACTTCTATGGCGGCGGTGGCCTGGACGTGGCCTGCCTGGGCTTCGGCGAGCTCGACGTCGAAGGCAATGTCAACGTGTCGCGCCTGGGCGGCGTGACGGTGGGCCCCGGCGGCTTCATCGACATCGCGCAGAACGCGAAGAAGGTGGTCTTCTGCGGCACGCTGGCGGCCAAGGGCGTGCGGCTGGCCACCGGGGACGGCCAGCTGCGCGTGCTGCAGCAGGGCCAGGTGCGCAAGCTGGTGCAGCGTGTGGACCAGATCACCTTCAGCGGCCCGCAGGCGCTGCTGCGCGGGCAGGAGGTTCTGTACCTGACCGAGCGCGCGAGCTTGCGGCTCACGCAACAGGGGCTGGAACTGTTCGAGATTGCACCGGGCGTTGACCTGGTGCGCGACGTGCTCGAGCAGATGGACTTCGTGCCGCGCGTGGCCGAGCCGCTGGCACGCATGGACCCTGCGCATTTCATGGCGCTCGGAGAAGCCGCATGAGTGGGACCCCGGGCTTCCGTCTGGCCGGCGTGATGGGTTGGCCGGTGGCGCATTCGCGCTCGCCACGGCTGCATGGCCACTGGATCGCAGAGCATGGCCTGCAGGGGGCCTATGTGCTGCTGCCGGTGCCGCCCGAGCGCCTGGGCGAGGCCGTGCGCGGCTTGCGCGCCCTGGGCTTTGCGGGCTGCAACGTGACCATTCCGCACAAGCTCGCGGTCATGGCGCACCTCGACGAGGTGGAGCCGACGGCGCGGCTGGTCGGCGCCGTCAACACCATCGTGGTGACGGGGGATGGCCGGCTGGTCGGCCGCAACACGGATGGCGAGGGCTGGCTGCAGGGCCTGCGTGACGCGCAGCCCCACTGGCGCGCAGACGCCGGCCCGGCTGTGGTGATCGGCTCCGGCGGCGCCGCGCGCGCGGTGACCGCGGCGCTGGCCGCAGCGGGCGCACCGGCCATCCGCATCGTGAACCGCACGCGCGAGAAGGCGCAGGTCCTGGCCGGGCAACTGGGCGCAGCGGCGACGGCCCACGGCTGGTCCGAACGCGGGACCTTGCTGGCCGATGCGGCCCTGCTCGTCAACACCACCAGCCAGGGCATGCACGGCCAGCCGGCGCTGGACCTGCCGCTGGAACGCCTGCCCCGCGACTGCGTCGTCTCGGACGTGGTCTACACGCCGCTGGAAACGCCGCTGCTGGCCGCCGCGCGTGCGCGTGGCAATCCGACCTCGGACGGCCTGGGCATGCTGCTGAACCAGGCGCGGCCGGCGTTCGCGGCATGGTTTGGCGTGGAGCCGCGCGTGACGCCAGCATTGCGGGCCGCGATGGCCGAGGGCCTGTAGCGCGCCAGGCAGCGCCCGGCTCGTGCGGGCGGGCCAAGCTGCGGAGCTGGCCGGCGGGGCGTGCGACATGCCGCACGCCCGCCGCATCAACTGTGCCGGATCTCCGTGCCCAGCCCCTTCAGGCGTTCGCGGATGAACGCTGGACGGAACAGCCGCTCTGAACCGAGCCGGCGAAGAAGCTTCTACGCCGCAGCACCGCGCCCGGATCCATGGCCCTACAGCAGGGGCGTGATCCACATCCGGCACGACGCCGCTTGCGTACAGGGAGCACCTGCCCGTTCATGGGCAGGCATCTCACGACCCAAGGATTCCCTATGCCTTCCAACACTGCATCCCGCCTGCTCGCCGCGCTGGCCGCCACGGTGGCCTTTGCTGGCGCGACCCCCATGGCGCACGCGCAGGTCATGGTGGGCGGCGCGCCCATGCTGGCCTCCAAAGACATCATCGACAACGCCGTCAATTCCAAGGACCACACCACCCTGGTCGCAGCCGTCAAGGCCGCAGGCCTGGTCGAAACGCTCAAGGGGCCCGGACCGTTCACGGTCTTCGCGCCCACCAACGACGCGTTCGCAGCCCTGCCCGCAGGCACCGTGGACACACTGCTCCAGCCCGAGAACAAGGCAAGCTTGACGGGCGTGCTGACCTACCACGTCGTGCCGGGCAAGTGGGATGCGGCGGCCATCACGAAGATGGTCTCGGATGGCAAGGGCGAAGCCACCATCAAGACCGTGGCTGGCGGCGCGCTGAAGGCGACGGCGCGGGGCGGCAAGCTCATGCTGACCGACGAGAAAGGCGGCACGGCCACGGTGACGGTCGCCGATGTGTACCAGTCCAACGGCGTCATCCACGTGATCGACAAGGTGCTGCTGCCCAAGTGATGCGGCAACAAGCCAGTGCACACCGGGCCGTGGCGCAAGGCTTGTGCCTTGCAGCAGCCCCGTGTGCCCGGGTACGCCCCCACAGCAGACTGCAACACGTCACACCGGCGGCGTTCAAACAGGAACGCCGCCAAGACCTGCAACCCGTCTTCCAGGAACAGCCGTCTCGACTCCACGGCGCAGGTCAGCGCAGTGCGTGCGGGCAAGACTCCTTCACGCCTGGGAGCGCGACAGTGCCTCCTCCACCAAACCCGCAAGCTGCAGCAGCCACTCGTCTTCGTACAGCTTGCCGACCAGCTGCATCCCGACCGGCAGCTCATCCGCGCTCGTTCCTGCGGGAAGAGAAATCGCTGGATGCCGGGTCAAGTTGAACGGGTAGGTGTAGGGATTCCAGCCCAGCCATCCGTCGCCTTCAGCACCCTCGGGCGTATCGCGGCCAGCCCCGAACGGGAGGACGGGCACGGTGGGCGAGATCGCGAAGTCGAGGTCGGCCAGGTGCGCGGTCATTGCTTCACCGAACTGTTGGCGTCCGACCATCGCGTCGTAGTAGGTGGCCAGCGGAAGATCTCGTCCCCTCAGAGCCACCTCGCGCAAACCTGGATCAACGAGATCGGCCCGGTCCGGCGGAATGCGCGACACGAGCCATGCTGTCCCGGCCTGCCAGTGCTTCTCGATGAGCTCGCGTGCGCCGGTCAGGGGAAGCGGACGCTCGACGATCACCACACCTTCGGCCGCCAAGGCATCGACGGCCTTCCTCACGATGCGATCGACCTCGGGATCGCAACGCTTGCTGTCCAGATGCACTCCGCACCGCAGGCCGGACAGAGCCGTGGCCCGGCTGCGGGAGACCAGCGGCCTGGGCACGGCATTCCAATCGCGGGCGTCGCCCTGCGACACGATGCTGAACAGCGACTCCAGGTCGCGGATGGATCGGGCCATCGGCCCGATGTTGGACAAGCTCATCATGGGGCCTGCCGGCCAGGCCGGCACGCGGCCGAAAGTCGCCTTCATGCCGACGCCGCCGCAGAAGCTCGCGGGAATGCGGGCAGATCCTCCGCCGTCGGTGCCGAGCTGGAAGACCCCCATGCCGCCCACCGCAGCGCAAGCGGCGCCGCCGCTGCTGCCGCCACTGGTCAGCCGAGGGTTCCTGATGTTGACAGTGCGCCCGGTCAGCGGGTTGTCTGCAGTCCCCTTCCACCCGAACTCCGACGTTGTCGTCTTGCCGACGAACACGCAGCCGGCTTCCCTCAGACGGGCAACGGAGGGAGCGTCGACCGCGCTCGGCTCGCCGGTCCATGCGGCCTTGGAGCCGAAGCCGGTCGGAACGCCGCATACCGCGATCATGTCCTTCACCCCGAAGGGCACGCCGTCATAGGGACTGAGCTGGGCCTGTCGCATCCAACGCGCCTCCGACGCTTTGGCCTCTTGCAGGGTGCGCTCACGGTCGAGGTAACAGAACGCGTTGAGGACGGGATTGCTTCGCTCGATATTGGCAAGCACGGCTTGGGCCACATCGACCGGCGACGCTCGTCGCTTCGCAAACATCAATCCCAACTCGTGCGCGTTGAATCTTGTCAGTTCGCTCGCCCCGAGCGAGAACGTCCGAGCGGTCATAGGCTTTGCGATGTAGAGGAGTGATAGGAAGTCGTGGGCGCCCCCTGGGCAGGGGGGACTTGAGGTCGGCTCGGCTGCGCACGAGCATCTGGGGCGGCCGTGCAGGCTGCCCCAGCGCATCACGCAGGTGGCACGAACTAGGTCCGCCGCACACCGCGCGGCAGATCCTGGCCCGCCTGGGTACCGACGGCGTTGTGCGTGCGGATCGCCACGCCGCAGATCGCGGCGAGCAATCCGAGGGCGGCAAGGTAGTAGACGACCAGGTGCGGGTCGTTGCCGCCCTTGGCCAAGAGATATGTCGCAACCAGGGGTGCGGTGCCGCCGCCGATGGCGCCGCCGATCTGCACGGCGAGCGAGATGCCGGTGTATCGCACCGAGGCGGGAAACGCGGAGGCGAAGAGACTCGATTCTTGCGAGTAGGTTGCGGCCGACACCAGACCGAACGCAATGATCAGGGCGAGGTTGATGTGCAACGTGGTCTTGTGGTTCAGCAGCTCGAAGAAGCCGGCTGCGAACACCACCATGCCGATCGATCCCAGCGCGAAGATGGCCTTTTTGCCCAGCGCATCGCCCAGCGCTCCGAACAGCGGGATCGTGACCAAGGCCACGACAGCGCCCCAGATGACCGCATCGAGGATGGCCGTCTTCGGAATTCCGAGCGTGCCGACGGCATAGGACAGCGAGAAGGTGGTGGTGAGATAGAACCACGTCTTCGTCGAGATGCTGGCCAGCATCGCGAGCACGACCGGGGCCTTGTGTTCCTGCAACACCACCTTGATCGGAACCGTGGGCTTCTTCTGCGTCGCCGAGTGGGACACGAACTCTGGGGACTCCGCCACCTTCGCGCGGATGTACCAGCCGACGCCGAGCATCAGCGCGCTGGCCAGGAACGGCAGACGCCAGCCCCAGCTCAGCATCTGTTCCTCGGGCAATGCGGACACCGCGCCCATGGCGAACGACGACAGGATCAACCCCGGTGCCAGACCCAGCTGCGGGAGGCTGCCAAAAAGCCCCTTCTTGTTCGCTGGGGCATGCTCCACGGCCATCAGAACCGCACCACCCCACTCGCCACCGACAGCGAGACCTTGCAAGAAGCGGAAGAAGATCAAGGCGACCGCGCCCCAGTAGCCAATGCTTTCGTAGCCAGGGGTCAGGCCGATCAAGACGGTGGGAACACCCATCAACAGCAGGCTCAGCATCAGCATCGATTTGCGCCCGACACGATCACCGAAGTGGCCGAACACGATGCCCCCGAGGGGACGGGCTACAAAGCCCACGGCATAGGTTCCGAAGGCGGCCAAGGTGCCGCTCACCGGGTCGATGGCGGGGAAGAAGATCTTTCCGAAGACGAGCGCCGAAGCGATACCGTACAGAAAGAAGTCGTACCACTCAATCGTGGTTCCGACCATGCTGGACAGACCGGCAACGACGTACTGCTTCATTTTGGGCGCGCTTGCGCCCTCTTCCGAGAAGGACATAGGAGCCTCGGGGTGTGAGGTTGGAGGCGTGAAGAAGGCGAGAGCGCACCACGCTCTCGCGGTGGGAACTAGCGCAGGGCCGAATGGCCTGCCACGATGTCCACGGAAATGCCCGAAGACTTGCCCACGACTGGGGCTGTCTTGTACGGTTTCATGCACAGGCCGCATGCCATGGCGATCACGCCCAGTGTGGCCATGTACGCGACGATGAGCTGAGGGTCACCGCCACCTGCTTTCAGCAAGTAGGTAGCGACTAGGGGCGCGGTACCGCCGCCGATGGCGCCACCGATTTGCACGGCAAGCGAGATGCCCGTGTAGCGGACTTCCGGCGGGAACATGCTCGAGAACAGACTGGCCTCCTGCGCGTACATGGCGGCGTAGACCAGTCCGAACCCGATCACCATGGCACAGTTGATGGCGAAGGTGCTCTTCTCGCCGAGCATGGAGAAGAAGGGCCCGCTGAACAGCACGATGCCCAGGGCGCCAACCACGAAGATCAGGCGTTTGCTGACGAAGTCGCCCAGAATGCCGAACAGCGGAATGGTGAAAAGCGTGGCGACGGCACCCCAGAGCACGGCGTCCAGGATCGCCTGTTTCGGAAGGCCGAGGGCACTGACAGCGTAGGTGAGCGAGAACGTGGCGATGGTGTAGAACCACGTTTTCTCGGCGATGCAGGCGATGAGCGCAACGCAGGTCGGGAACTTGAAGTTGCCGAGTACGGCTTTCAGCGGCATCTTCTCGTCGACAGGCGACTGCTTGGCTTGGGTCGCGGCAAACTCCGGGGACTCTGCCACCTTGGCCCTGATGTACC
>DATKFT010000787.1:0-1991 GCA_035544335.1 Pseudorhodoferax sp. | reverse complement strand
TCGCCCAGCGCGCCATCGAGAAACTGGTGGCCTTCGTGCCCGGCGCGCCGTTCTTCGCCCACGACCCCGATCTGTCCACACTGCGGCTGAGCTTTGCGACGGCCGACGTTGCCAAGATCGAGGAAGGCATCGCCCGTCTGGGCCAGGCCCTGTGATGAAGGGTGGTGGCGGCGGTCTTGTCTACTCGACCGAGGCCGGGCGCATGTGCCCGGTTTGCCGCCAGCCCGTGGCGCAGTGCGCCTGCAAGAAGGCAGCCGCCGTGCCGCAGGGCGACGGCACGGTGCGCGTGCGACTGGAGACCAAGGGCCGCAAGGGCAAGGGCGTGACGGTGGTCTGGGGCGTTCCGATCGACGAGGACGGCCTGCAGAAGCTGGGCAAGCAGCTCAAGGCGGCCTGTGGCACGGGCGGCACCGTCAAGGACGGGCAGATCGAGGTGCAGGGCGACCACCTCACCCAGGTCATGGAGGCCCTGCGCAAGCAGGGCTACCAGGTCAAGCGCGCGGGCGGCTGAGGCTTCAGCCCGCCGCTTCCTCGTCCAATGCCTTCTGAACCGCGGGGCGCTGCGCCATGCGTTCGCGGTGCGCGCGCGTGGCCGGCAGGGCCGCCATGTCCACGCCGTCGCCTTCCAGCCAGCCGGCCAGCGTGTACAGGTAGGCGTCGGCGACGCTGTACTGCTCGCCCATCACCCAGGGGCCGCGCAGCATCGTCGCTTCGATGAGTTCGAAGCACTCGCGCATGTTCGAGGCCACCTTGCGCTGCATGGATTCGTGCGCCTGCACGTCGTCGGCCCAGCGCGCGCCGCGGAAGCGGTGGGCGTGCGCGACGTGGACCGTCGAGCACAGGTAGCTGTTGACAGCCTGCATCTGGGCGAATGCGAACGGGTCGTCCAGCGGCGCCAGTTGGGCCGACGGCGCGCTCTGGGCGATAAACGCGAGGATGGCCGGCGTTTCCGTCAGCGTGCCCTGTACCGTGGCCAGCGCCGGCACCCGGCCTTTGGGATTGATCGCCAGGTAGTCGGGCTTGCGTTGCGCGCCTTCGCTGAAATTGACGCGGCTGATGCGGTAGGGCAGGCCGCTTTCGACCAGGGCGATGTGGGATGCGCGTGAACAGGTGTTGCTTGCGTAGTAAAGCGTCAGCATGGCAGGGTCAGGGCGGTCAGCGAAAGGGAGTGCCAGTGTAGTGGTGCGTGTGCAGCGTGCCCTCCTGTCGCCGTCCTACAGCGCTGTCGGCATCCGTGTCGCCGCAGGGGCCGGTCTTGTCCGGCGACTGGCCGCTGGCCGCGTTCCTAGACTGGATCCATCGTCAGCCATGAACCGAGGTCCATCATGCCCGTGCAACACCGCAGCCCGCCGGCCGTCCGTTCGGGGCGGTCGCAGCGTCCCTTCCTGTCCTTCGGCCTCGCCTGTGCCCTCGCCATGGGGGCTGCGAGCGCCCAGATTGGCGTGCCGGGCGCGCCGACAACGGTGGGGGTCGACGCCTCTGGCATCGACAACTCAGGCAGCTACGCACAGGAGCGTGCGGCCTGCCTGCGCGGCGACACGCAGCAGGACCGCGACACCTGCCTGCGCGAAGCCACCAATGCCCAGGCCGAGCGGCGCAAGGGCGAACTGCAGACCCAGGGCGACGCGCAATTGAATGCCAACGCCATGCGGCGCTGCGACGCCCTGGGAGGTGAAGACCATGCGGCCTGCACCGCGCGCGTGCTCGGCTATGGCAGCCAGAGCGGCAGCGTGGGTGGCGGCGGCGTGATCCGGGAGGTGGAGACGGTGGTCGTCCCGCCGGGCCAGAGTTCGGTCACCATCGAACCCAAGACCGACAACCCGGTCCTGGTGGTGCCGCGCTGAGCGGAAGCTGAAGGCCGGGCTGCCCGCGCCGCTCAGCGTGTCGCGCGCACGCGCCGGTCTTCGCGCGCCTGGGCCAGCAGCGCCGTGACGGCCTGCGGTTCCAGCCCGTATTGCTCGGCGAACGCGGCTTCGCTGGCTGTGCCGAGT
>DATKFT010000786.1:0-4516 GCA_035544335.1 Pseudorhodoferax sp. | reverse complement strand
GGCTGCGCGCGCTGCTGGATGCCGGCGAACTCGGCACGCTGCAGTTCGCCTCGGTCAACGTGCCGTGGTGGCGCTCGCAGGAGGGCTACTACGCCAAGGCCGGGCGCGGCACGCTGGCGCGCGATGGCGGCGGCGTGCTGCTCACGCAGGCCATCCATGCCGTGGACCTGTTCCGCAGCCTCGTGGGCGTGCGCAGCGTGGTCGCGGCCCAGGCGGTCACGACCTCCATCCACCCGATCGAGACCGAGGACCTCGCGCTCGCGATGCTGACGCTGGGCAACGGCGCGCCGGGCTTCCTGTGGGCCACGACCGCGCTGTACCCGGGCCGGGCCGAGTCGCTGGAGCTGATCGGCAGTGCGGCGTCGGCCCGCCTCGTGGGCGGCGCGCTGCGCGTGAACTTCCACGACGGTCGCCAGATCGAGGTGGCGGCCGAGGGCAAGTCGGGCAGCGGCGACAACATCATGGATTTCTCGCACGAGGCCCACAAGGCGCTGATCCGCGACTTCGTGCAGGCCGTGCGCGGCGGCCGCAAGCCCCTGGTCAGCGGGCACGAGGCGCTGGAGACCCACCGGCTGATCCAGAGCGTGCTGGACGTGGCGCGGTTTCGCCCGGGCGGCAGCGCAGCGGGCTGAAGAACGATTTTCAACAGGAGACAAACATGCAACGACGCCCCCTCATCGCCGCGGCCGGCCTCGCGCTGGCCGGCGCACTGTCCGCGCTGGCGGCCCTGCCGGCATGCGCCGCCGACTTCCCGACCAAGCCCGTCAAGATCGTCGTGCCCTATGCGCCGGGCGGCACTACGGACGTGCTCGCGCGCTTCGTGGGCCAGCGGCTCGCGGAGAACCTGGGCCAGCCCGTGGTGGTCGACAACCGGCCCGGCGCGGCCGAGGCCGTGGGCGCGGGCATGGTGGCCAAGTCGCCGGCCGACGGCTACACGCTGCTGCTGTGCACGCTGACCACGCAGGCCATCAACCCCGCGCTGTTTCCCAAGCTCTCGTTCGACGCGACCCGGGAGCTGACCGCCGTGGGCCGCGTGGCCGACGTGCCGGGCATGGTGGCCGTGCACCCCGCGGTGCCGGCCAAGAACATCGCGGAGTTCCAGCGTTACCTGTTGGCCAACCCGGGCCGCAACTACGCCTCGCCCGGGGCCGGCACGCCCAACCACCTCGCGACCGAGCTGTTCAAGCGCGGCGCGGGCGTGCAGGCCCAGCACATCCCCTACAAGGGCGGCGCGCCGGCCGTGCAGGACCTCATGGCCGGCCAGGTCGACTTCATGCTGATCCTGGCGCCCGAGGCCGCGCCGCTGATCAGCACGGGCAAGCTGCGCGCGCTCGCGGTGACCTCGCTGCAGCGCTCGCCCATGTTCCCGGACCTGCCCACGGTCTCCGAATCGGGCGTGCCGGACTTCGAGCTCGTGGTCTGGTACACGCTGCTGGCGCCCACGGGCACGCCGCCCGACGTGATCGCCAAGCTCAACAAGTCGCTGAACGCGGTGCTCAACGAGAAGCTGACGCGCGACAAGCTGGCCGAGCTCAGCATCAAGCCCGCGGGCGGCACGCCGGAGGAGGCCATGGCCTACGCAGCCAAGGAAGCCGCCAAGTGGAAGAAGGTCATCGCCGACGCGAACATCCGGGCCGAGTGAGCCGGGGCGCTTGACCCGGACCGTGTGACCCGGACCGCTTGGTCCGCCCCGGGTCCGACGGTCCTAGGCCGCGACCAGCGTGCGCCGGCCCAGCGAGCGCGCGCCCTGCCCCGCGCAGCCGAAGGCCTCGAAGCGTGCCTTGCAGATGCCGCGCGCCGCGTTGCGCGCGGCCAGCCAGGCCTTGCGCGGGTCGAACTCGCTGCGCAGCTCGGCCAGGCTCTGGCGCATCGCGCCGCTCATGGCCAGCCGGATGTCGGTGTCGATGTTGATCTTGCGCACGCCCTGTGCGATGCCGCGGCGGATCTCCTCGACCGGCACGCCGTAGGTCTCGCGGATCTCGGCACCGTGCGCGCGCAGGATGGCCAGCCACTCCTGCGGCACGCTGGAGCTGCCGTGCATGACGAGGTGGGTGTACGGCACGGCCGCGTGGATGGCCGCGATGCGGTCCACGGCCAGCGTGTCGCCCGTGGGCGGGCGCGTGAACTTGTAGGCCCCGTGGCTGGTGCCGATCGCGATGGCCAGCGCGTCCACGCCGGTCGCGCGCACGAAGTCGGCGGCCTGCGCGGGGTCGGTCAGCAGCATGTCGTGCGTGAGTTTGCCGGCGGCGCCCACACCGTCCTCCTCGCCGGCCTCGCCGGTCTCCAGCGAACCCAGGCAGCCCAGCTCGCCCTCGACCGAGACGCCGACCGCGTGCGCCATGGCGCAGACCTCGCGCGTGACGGCCACGTTGTAGGCGTAGTCGGCCGGCGTCCTGGCGTCCTCGCGCAGCGAGCCGTCCATCATCACGCTGGAGAAGCCCGAGCGGATGGCCTGCTGGCACACGGCCGGCGAGGCGCCGTGGTCCTGGTGCAGCACCACGGGCAGCTCGGGGTGGCTCTCGATCGCGGCCAGCACCATGTGGCGCAGGTAGGGCTCGCCCGCGTACTGGCGCGCGCCCGCGCTGGCCTGCAGGATCACGGGGCTGTCGGTGTCCTCGGCGGCCTGCATGATGGCCTGGATCTGTTCGAGGTTGTTGACGTTGAAGGCCGGGACGCCGTAGCCGTGTTCGGCGGCGTGGTCCAGCATGCGGCGCAGCGAGACGAGGGGCATGGTGTGTTCCTTGGTGGGGTGGGGTTCAGAGCAGGTGGGAGAGGTCGTCGATCACGCGGTCGGGCGCGCTCAGCGCGATGGGCTCGCCCGCGTTGTAGCCATAGGGCACGGCCCAGACCGCGATGCCGGCCGCGCGCGCGGTGGCCACGTCCACGGCCGAGTCGCCCACGAACAGCGCGCGCTGCGCGTTCACGCCGAAGTGGCGCAGGCAGCCGCGCGCGCCGGCCGGGTCGGGCTTGCGCGTGGGCAGCGTGTCGCCGCAGACCACGCGGTCGAACAGCGCGGCCAGGCCGTGCGCGGCCAGCAGCGGGCGCACGTAGCAGGCCTCCTTGTTCGTGACCAGGGCCAGCGCCACGCCGCGCGCGCGCAGCGCGGCCAGCGTGCGCCGCACGGCCGGGTACAGCGTGCTGCGCGTGCCGCAGCGCAGCGCGTAGCAGCGCCCGAACTCGGCCTGCACGAGCGGCAGGCAGTCGCTGGCACGCACGGCGGCGGCGTCCACGCGGGCCTGCGCGGCCAGCGTGTGCACGAGCAGGGGCTGCGTGCCATGGCCGATCCAGCGCGGCACCTGGGCCGGGTCCACGGCCGGCAGGCCGAAGCGGGCCAGCGTGTCGTTGAGCGCGTCGGCCAGCTCGGGCGCCGTGTCCACCAGCGTGCCGTCCAGGTCGAGCAGCACGAGTTCCAGCGGCTTCATGGCGCGGGCACCGGCGCCACGCGCGATGGCGACTGCAACGGCACCCGTGTGCGCACGGCCTGCACGACGGCCTGGACCGTGATGCCGAAGTGCCGGTACAGCGCGGCGGCCGGCGCCGACTCGCCGAAGCCGGCGATGCCGACCACGGCGCCGCTGCGGCCCACGTACTTGCGCCAGAAGTCCGGGTGCGCAGCCTCCACGGCCACGGCCGGCAGCGCGGGCGGCAGCACGGCGTCGCGCCAGGCCGCGTCCTGCCGGTCGAAGCGGTTCGTGCAGGGCATGGAGACCACGCGCGTCGCGATGCCCTCTGCGGCCAGCGCCGCGTGCGCGGCCAGGGCCAGCTGCAGCTCCGAGCCCGTGGCCAGGATCACCGCGCGCGCGCCGGGCGCATCGGCCAGCACGTAGCCGCCGCGCGCGATCTGCGCGGCGCCGGCCTCGGCGCTCAGCAGCGGCAGGTCCTGGCGCGACAGCGCGAGCGCGCTGGGCCCGTCGGCGCGCTGCAGCGCCTCGGCCCAGGCCACCAGCGTCTCGCGCGCATCGGCCGGGCGCCAGACGTCCAGGCCCGGGATCAGCCGCAGCGAGGGCAGCTGCTCCACGCTCTGGTGCGTGGGGCCGTCCTCGCCCAGGCCGATGCTGTCGTGCGTGAACACATGCACCACGCGCAGCCGCATCAGCGCGGCCATGCGGATCGCGTTGCGGCTGTAGTCCGAAAAGGTCAGGAAGGTGCCGCCATAGGGCAGCAGCCCGCCGTGCAGCGCCATGCCGTTCAGGGCCGCGGCCATGCCGAACTCGCGCACGCCCCAGGACAGGTGGTTGCCCCAGCGGTCGCGCCCGGCCAGCGTGCAGCCCGCGAAGTTCGTGAGGTTGGACGCCGTCAGGTCGGCGCTGCCGCCGAACAGCTCGGGCAGCAGCGGGGCCAGCCGGTCCAGCGCACGCTGGCTGGCCTTGCGCGTGGCCATGGGCTCGGTGGGCAGGGCCTGCAGCAGCGCGGGCAGGCGCGCGGCGAAGTCCCCGGGCAGCTGGCCGGCCATGCGGCGCATGAACTCGCCGGCCAGCGCCGGGTGGGCCGCGCGGTAGGCCGCGAACCGGGCCTG
>DATKFT010000785.1:0-16191 GCA_035544335.1 Pseudorhodoferax sp. | reverse complement strand
AGCTGGAAGCTGTTGGACACATTGGCCTTCGAATCGAAGTAGCCGACCTGGTCCCAGGTCACGACCAGCTGGTTGCCCGTCAGGTTGTAGTGCATCACGCCCGACGCCGCGGCGCGCGTGTCCACGTCGCCGAAGTAAGTCGAGATGAGGGGCGCGTTCGCGCCGGTCGGGCCTTGCGGCGTGTAGGCCGAAATGCCGGCACCGAAGCTCACGTTGCCGTTGTTGTTCAGGTACAGGCTGCTGTAGGTCTGGCCGAAGAACGTGAAGTTGAAGCCCAGGCTCAAAGCCATGAAGCCGTCGTCGTTGCGGCCATTGACCGCTCCCACGTTGGCGGCGTTGCCGCCGCCGGTCATCACGGCCACCTGGCCCAGGTCGTTCGTGTAGTAGCCGTTCGGCGTGTAGACGTTGTTGGACGGGTTCAGCGCCGATTGCGGCAGCGTGACGACCGCAGCGAACGCGGCAGGTGCCATCGTGGCGCCCGTAACAGCCACGACAGCGGCGGCGTACTTCAAAAATTGCATGGATATCTCCGAAACGTAGATTGCAAGCTGCAACAGCAGCTTTCAGGCCAGAATCCACAAGTCATTGATTTATATAAGAAATTGCGGTAGAAAGTTTTTGCATACACATCGTCGTGTTAACAATTCCGACGAATTCCGGCCTTGCCGTGTCCGAAAGTTCTGGGCCGATCGGTGTCGGGGCAAGCCCTGGACCGCCGCTGCACAGCTTCGCTGCGTCGGAGGGGTCGCACGCCATGTCGCCGCGTGGACCGACGGTCGCACCGCCGTGGCCGCCGTACGCTGGCATCCTTTATTCAATGCAGGGACTCAACATGACGACAAGCTCTCGCCGGGGCACCGTGGCCACCGTGCTCGCCACGGCCTTCGCATTCGGTGGCTTGCTGCCGGCTGCCCACGCTGCCACCAACGCCGACTACCAGAACACGCCGCCGCGCGAGCAGCGCATGGACGACGCCTTGCAGAACTACCGCGGCGCAGCAGCCAAGAATCCGCAGCCGGGGCCCATGGCGCGCACCGAAGAATCGGCCAAGCGCGGCGCCCACCGGGCCGGCGAGGCCATCAAGCACGGGGCCGAGCGCACGGGCCAGGCGATCGGCACCGGCGCGGAGAAGGCCGGCAACGCCATCCGCCGCGGCGGAGAAAAGCTCAAGGAAAAGAGCGGCAGCTGATGCGCGCTTGAAGCGGCCCGCCGCCCCGTCCTGAACGCGGGGCTCGGGGGCCGGCCGTCCGCGTCGCCATGGCGCGCATCGCCACGGCGAGCGCCCGCCAGGCCACCAACAGGGCACCGATAGGCCGCAAGAGGCCACGCAAAGACACCGCTCGGAAGCGGCACGGGTGTCCGCCGTTGAACACGGCGCCCTGTGCGCGACGCGGCAGCCGCTGGCAAGCAGCCTGTCCGCCACCGAAAACCGCCGGCTGTTCGTCTCGCAGAGCGAACGCACCGCAGCTCCGTACAAACCCTAGTGCAACAAGTTGCAGATGAATCCAAAATCATCTGCAACAAGTTGCGCAACTGCCGTTGCGGCAATGGATTGAACGGAACGCCTGCATGACCACGCCCGCGAAAACACAGAACAAATACTGGCCTCGGGCCTTGCCGCCCGTGCTGCCGATTCCGCAAACCACGCTGTGGCCGAATCTGGAAGTCTCGGCCGCCCGCTACCCGGACAAAGCGGCCTATGTGTTCTTCGGCAAACCGCTGAGCTACCGGGAACTGCACGCGCAGGCGGTCGCCCTGTCCAGCCAGCTCTTGGCCCGGGGCTTCCGAAAGGGTGACCGCTTCTGCCTCTACCTGCAGAACACACCGGCGTTCGCGGTGATCTTCTATGCCGTCCTGCGCTTTGGCGGCGTGGTGGTCCCCGTCAACCCGATGTGCAAGGCCGACGAGCTGGCCTACTTCGTGCACGACTCCGGCAGCAAGCTCGTGTTCTGCGCGCCCGATCTGCTGCCCACCGCGGTCCAGGCCAACGAGGCCAACGCCGTCCACGGTCACCGCTGCCAGCTGGTGTCCTGCGCCTACGCCAGCTTCATGGCGCCGCGGGCCGACCTGGCCGAGGACGAGAAGCCCAGCCCCGAGGTCTACGACTGGCTGCATGGCGACCGCCACAGCGCGCTGGCGGATTGGCAACTGACGGACCTGCTGGCCCCCACCGCAGATGTCGCCCACGACGCCGTCGAGCGCGACGACCTGGCCTTGATCGCCTACACCTCGGGAACGACCGGGTTTCCCAAGGGCTGCATGCACACGCACGCCACCTTGATGGGCAACGCCATCCTGGGCTACTGGAACAACACCACGGCCGGCGTGACCAGCCTGGCCAGCGTGCCCATGTTCCACATCACGGGCCTGCTGTACTACGTGCTGGTCAACATCTACATCGGCACCACCACGGTCGTCATCAACCGCTGGGACAAGCGACTGGCGTCCAGCCTGATCCACAAATACCGCATCACGCACTGGACCTGCATTCCCACCATGGTCGCCGACATCATGGGCGATGCGGACTACCAGGACTTCGGCTTCCATCTGCTGCGCTACATCAGCGGCGGCGGCACAGGCATGCCCAAGGCCCTGGCCGACCGGCTGCACGCTGAGTTCGACCTGCATTTCGTGGAGGGCTATGGCCTGACCGAGACCGTGGCCTCCACGCATGTCAATCCGCCGCAACGCCCCAAGCACCAGTGCCTGGGCATCCCGGTCTCCGGCGTGCAGTCCCTGGTCGTCGACGCGGACACCGGCGCGGCACTGGGTGCCCACGCCGTCGGCGAAATCCTCATCTCCTCGCCCACGCTGTTCAAGGGCTACTGGAACAAGCCGCAGGACTACGCCGCGTGCTTCACCGAGATCGCCGGCCAGCGCTTCTTCAAGACCGGCGACATCGGCTACTTCGACGAAGACGGCTACTACTTCCTGACCGACCGCTCCAAGCGCATGATCAATTCCAGCGGCTTCAAGGTCTGGCCTTCCGAGGTGGAATCGCTGTTCTACCAGAACGACCAGATCAAGGAGGTCTGCGTCATCGGCATCCGGGACGCCTACCGCGGCGAATCGGCCAAGGCCCTCGTGGTCCTGAAGGACGCGGCCAGCGGCACGACCACGCCGCAGGACATCCAGGCCTGGGCCCGTGCACACATGGCGGCCTACAAGGTGCCGCGCGTCATCGAGTTCGTCGCGTCGCTTCCCAAATCGGGTTCGGGAAAGATCCTGTGGCGCCAGCTCCAGGACGCCGCCAATGCGCAGGACCAGGGGGCCTGAGCCATGTCGCTGTCCTACGCCATCCTGACCGCGCTGACGGAAGAGCCCAGCACGGGCGCCGACCTGCTCAAGCGCTTTGACAAATCCATCGGCTATTTCTGGAACTGCACGCACCAGCAGATCTACAGGGAGCTCAAGCAGCTGGAAAGCAACGGCCTGGTCTCGTCCCAGGCGTCCTCGCAGAAGTCCAGCAGCTTCGTCTACGCGATCCAGCCCAAGGGCCTGGAGCATCTGCAGGACTGGATCCTGAACGACAAGAACCACTCCGTCATCCGCGACCCCTTCCTGGTCAAGATCCGCGCGGCCTCGAACTTCCCCGCCGTGGATCCAACACGCATCCTGCGCGAGAAGAAGCAGCACCACGAGGACAAGCTCAGGATCTACACACAGATCGACAGCAAGTCGTTCGTGGGCCAGCTCAGCCGCAGCCAGGCCATCAAGAAGATGGTGCTGGACGCCGGCATCCGGCGCGAGAGGTCCTACATCGAGTGGTGCGACGAAAGCCTCAAGGTCCTGGCCGCGCTCGAAGAAGACCCGCAAGACCGCTTGCACCGCCCCCCAACCCAACCACCGCAGGAGACAGCATGAGCACCCCCGAGAAGATCCAGAACACGCTGGCGATATGGCATGACATCCTGGAGCGCAATGCGATGGAGGAGCTCGATCCCATCCTGTCCGACCGCATCGTCTTTCGCTCGCCCGTGGCCCACACGCCCTACCCCGGCCGCGCGCCCATCAAGCTGCTACTCAAGACCGTCAACACCGTCTTCCAGGAGTTCGCCTACCACCGCACGCTGTACTCCGAGGACGGCATGAGCGTGGTGCTGGAGTTCAGTGCGCTCGTCGACGACAAGCGCGTCAAGGGCATCGATTTCCTGCGCTTCGACGCGGACGGAAAGATCGAGGAGTTCGAAGTCATGATGCGCCCGCTCTCGGGCCTCAACGCGCTGGCCAGGAACATGGGCGAGAAGCTCGCCCCACTCAAAGACCAGCTCGCCCCGTCCTGAACCAGACCACTTGAAGAAACACTGACCATGAAGACACGCATCACGGAACTGTTCGGCATCGAGTACCCCATCGTCCAGGGCGGCATGCACTACGTGGGCCTGGCGGAGCTGTCCGCGGCCGTTTCCAATGCCGGCGGCCTGGGCCTGTTGACCGCCTTGACGCAGCCCTCGCCCGCCGCACTTGCGCAGGAGATCGCGCGCTGCCGTAGCATGACGGACAAGCCTTTCGGCGTGAACCTCACCTTCCTGCCGGCGCGCACGCCGCCGGACTATCCGGGCTACATCCGCGCCATCATCGACGGCGGCATCCGGGTCGTGGAAACCGCGGGCAACAACCCGGCCCAATGGCTGCCCATGCTCAAGGAAGCCGGCATCAAGGTCATGCACAAGTGCACCTCGATCCGCCATGCGCTCAAGGCCCAGAGCATCGGCTGCGACGCCATCAGCGTGGACGGTTTCGAATGCGGCGGCCATCCCGGCGAGGACGACATCCCCAACTTCATCCTGCTGCCGCTGGCCGCCGAGCAGCTCTCGGTACCCTTCGTCGCCTCGGGCGGCATGGCCGACGGCCGCTCGCTGGTGGCTGCGCTGGCGCTGGGCGCGGACGGCATCAACATGGGCACGCGCTTTCTGGCCACCAAGGAGGCGCCCGTGCACGAGAACGTCAAGCAGGCCATCCTGCAGGCCACCGAGCTGGACACGCGGCTCGTCATGAAGCCGCTGCGCAACACCGAGCGCGTGCTGGTCAACGCGGGCGTGGAGCGGCTGCTGGCCAAGGAGAAGGCGCTCGGCAGCGCGATCAGCTTCGCGGACATCGCCGACGAGGTCGGCGGCATCTACCCCAAGGTCATGGTGCATGGCGAGGTGGAAGCCGGCGCCTGGTCCTGCGGCCTCGTGGCCGGCCTCATCCACGACATCCCCTCGGTGCAGGAGCTCATGACCCGCATCCTGGACGAGGCCCACACGCTGATCGGCAAGCGGCTGCCGGCCGCGATGCAGCACGGCGCCTGATCCCGGCCCGGACGGGGGCGCCGTGGGCGCCTCCGCGCAGAACAACATCCCAGGAGACCACATGCCCCGGACTTCCCTGCTGCGCGGCCTCGCCGTGTTGGCGGCCGCCAGCTTCCTGTCCGCGCCCGCCGCGGCCGAGCAGGACAGCCTCAAGATCAGGAACATGCGCATCGTCGTGCCGCTGCCGGCCGGCTCGGCGCCCGACGTGATCGCGCGGCGCCTGTCGGAGAACCTCGCCAAATCACTCGGCATCCCCGTGATCGTGGAAAACAAGCCCGGCTTCTCGGGCTTCATCGGCGGCCAGGACGTGCTGCGCGCGCCCGCCGACGGCAGCGCGCTGTACATGAGCGTGTCCTCCTTCGTGGTCATCACGCCGCAGACCTACGCCAAGATTCCCTACGATCCCGTGCGCGACTTCAGGCCACTCGTGCAGTTCGGCACCACCTCGCTGGCCCTCGCGGCCTCGGCCACGGGGCGCTTCTCGCGCCTGTCCGACTACGTGGACATGGCCAAAAAGGACGCAGAGTCCGTCTCCTTCGCGTCCTTCGGCAATGGCACGGCCGCGCATCTGATGGGCGAGGAATTCATGCGCGCCGCCCAGATCAAGCTGCGGCATGTGCCCTACAAGCAGTCGGCCACGCCGGACGTGATCGGCGGCCACCTGGACGCGACCATCACCGACATCGGTTCGCTGACGCCGTCCCTGGGCACGCCACCCAAGGTGCGCGTGCTGGCCGTCACGGGCAAGAAGCGCGACCCCTTGCTGCCCGATGTGCCGACCTTCCACGAGCAGGGCTACCCCGCGCTCGACGAGATGGTCGGCTGGCTGGGCATCTTCGCACCCAAGTCCATGCCCGCCGCACTCGCGGACCGGCTGTCCAACGCGATCGTCGAGGCCACGCAGCCCGCCCCGTTCCGGCAATCGCTCGCGATGCTGGGCTACCAGTTCACGGGCATCCAGGGCGAGCCCTTCGCGCAGACCGTGCAGGCCGACTACAAGCGCTGGGGCGACGTGATCCGCGCCATCGGGGGCATCCGGCTCGACTGAGACGCAGCGGCAGCCCCGGGGTACAACGCGCCAGTGGCCCTGCCGCGCCCCCTGGGCCAGTGGCCGTCAGCGCAAGGCCGCCGATCGCGCTCGCGTGCAGGGTCCACCCCTGCTGCATGGGCTGGAGTGTCTTGCGCTGCACGCTGACCGCAGACAACGTCATGTGCAGGCATCCGGCGACACGCTGGAGGCTGCCTTCCTGTGCCACGACGGCGCTGATGACCCGGACATGTGGAGCTCCACCGCGCAGCGAATGCCAGGGCCGCCGTTCCGCCCCGCGCTGGCCGGCCCGCACCAGCCGCCGCTACGCCGCCAGCATGTGCAGGCCCGTCCCCAGGTGCGCCGCGCCGTCGATCTGGATCAGTTGCCCGGTCATCAGGCGCGCGGCCGGCGTGGCCAGGAAGGCCACGAGTTCGGCGAGTTCCTCCACGCTCGTGGCGCGGCCCATGGGCGTGGCGTCGACGAGCCGGTCCAGCATGGCCTTGGCGGCCTCGCCCGCCAGGCCTTCGGTCAGCACGGCGCCGGGGCCGATGCAGTTCAGCGCGATGCCGTCCCTGGCCCATTCGAGCGCAAGCGTGCGCATCAGGCCCAGCACGCCGGCGCGCGCCGCGATCGAGTGCGCGATGCCCATGGAGCCACGGTCCACGCCCGACAGCGAGATGTTGACCACAGCCCCTTTGCGTGCCTTCAGGAAGGGGTAGGCGGCCTTGGTCACGACGAAGATGGCCGACAGGTTCACGTCGATCACCGCGTCCCAGCCTTTGCGGCTGATGCCTGTGGCCGGCGCGAAGAACTGGCCACCCGCGTTGTTGACGAGCAGGTCGATGCCCTGGCGCTCGCCGACCTTCTTGACCAGCGCCTCGATGGCCTCGGTCTCGCGCACGTTGCAGGGCTCGCAGCTGAAGCGGCCGGGCAGGCCTTCGCCGAGCCGGCCGGTCTCCTCGAGCGGCTCCAGGCGTCGGCCGGTGCCGAACACGTCCATGCCCAGCGCCAGCAGGCGCAGCGCGATGGCGCGGCCGATGCCCGAGCCCGCGCCCGTGATGATGGCGCTGCGGCCCTCGTGCACACCGGCGCGCAGCACCTGGACCGGGTCGGCGCCCGTGGAGGGTGAAGTGGTGGCCATGGAAGGCTCCTCGAAAGTGGGGATGCAGAAAGGATGGTCAGGCCGGGCGCGGCGCGCCACCGACCGCGGGCGCGGCGCCGCGTGGCAGCCGCCGGCCGTCGAACAGGGCCGGGAAGGCCGGGATGTGCTCGCCCGAGGGCATGGCCTGTGAGACGGCGCCCGGGCGCAGCGCGCGGATCGCGGCCAGCGCCTCCTCGGGCGGCCGCACGTTGCCGGCCGGGATCTGCAGCGCCTGCATCTTCTCCAGCACCTCGGCGCGGCGCTGCGGCAGCGTCCAGGCTTCGACCTGGGCGTCGAAGTGCGCGGCGCGCGCGATGCGCTCCTGGATCGGCGCGTCGTCGGCGCCGACCAGCGGGCGCAGCCGGCGCCAGTAGGCGTCCAGCCCGCCCAGGATGTAGACGTAGCCGTCGGCGCAGCGGTAGATGCTGGACGGCGCCGAGGCGCGGTCGCGGTTGCCCATGGGCGGGTCCAGCGTATCGCCCTCGCTGAGGGCCAGGCCCGCGGGGCCCAGCAGCATGCTGGCGGCGACCTCCATCATCGACAGGTCGACCAGGCAGCCGCGGCCCGAGGGGTCCAGCATGGCCATCGCGCAGCTCATGCCCGCGTACATGCCGCTGAACATGTCGACCGGCCAGCCCGTGGACAAGCGCGGCGAACCGTCCTCGTTGCCATTCAACAGCGCGAAGCCCGATTCGCACTGCGCGATGGTGTCCATGCAGACACGCGCGTCCTGCTGGCCGTAGCCTGAGATCAGCACGACCACGAGGTGCGGGAAGCGCTCACGCAGGCCGGGCCCGTCCAGCCCCAGGCCCGCCAGCGAGGGCGGCGCGAGGTTGCAAACGAAGGCGTCGGCCTGCTGCAGCAGCCTGTCGAGCGTGGCACGGTCGGCCGGCTCGCGCAGGTTCAGCACGCGGCTGTGCTTGCTGGTGTTGAAGCTGCGCGCGTAGTAACTGCCATGCGCGTTGCCGGGCAGCGTGCGCGCGCCGTCGCCCTGCGGCGACTCGATCTTCGTGACCGCGGCGCCGAAGTCCGCCAGGTACTGCGCGGCGGTCGGCCCGGCGATGAACTGCGTCAGGTCGACCACGCGCTTGCCGGCCAGTGGCTGCGGCAGCCCGGCGCGGGCACCGGCCTCAGGCACGGACCACCCGCGTGGCCTTGTGGATGGTGCGCGGCAGCGTTCCGGCCGCGACCACCTCGACATGGAAGCGCACCTGCAGCTTCTCGCGCAGCCGTTGCGACAGGCGCTCGCCGAGTTCGGGTGCGGCGCCGCTCTCGGGCTCCACGCGCAGCTTGACGCCCGTGAGGAAGCCCGTGTGCGGGTCCTTGACGCTGTCGTCGAGCACGAGCTGGTATTCGTTCGTGAGGCCCGGGAAGGCGCGCACGATGTCCTCGACGGCCGAGGGAAACAGGTTCACGCCGCGGATGATCAGCATGTCGTCGGCGCGGCCCAGCACGCCGCCGGGCAGGCGCGCATGGGTGCGGCCGTCGGCGGCTGGCTTGCTGTCGCGCACCACCATGTCGCCGGTCCACCAGCGCACCAGCGGGCAGGCTTCCTTGTCCAGGTGCGTGAGCACCAGCACGCCGCGCTCGCCGTCGGCCACGGGCTCTCGGGTCTCGGGATGCAGCACCTCGACGTAGATGAAGTCCTCGGCCAGCGTGGGGCCGAGCTGGGCCGCCGTGTCCCAGCCGATCGGCTGGCATTCGAGCGCGCCGTAGCAGTCGAACATCTTCGCACCCCACTGGCGCTCGATGCGCTCGCGCGTGCCCGGGATGCTGGCGCCGGGCTCGCCGCCCACGCAGACCATCTTGACCTTGGACTTCGTGAGGTCGCGGCCCAGCTTCTCGGCGGCCTCGGCCATGTGGGCCATGAACGAGGGCGTGCCGATCACGCACTGGCTGCCGTACTGGAAGATGGTCTCGATCTGGCGCTCGGTATCGCCCGAGGAGGCCGG
The DNA here is from genome assembly GCA_035544335.1 of Pseudorhodoferax sp. GTDB lineage: Bacteria > Pseudomonadota > Gammaproteobacteria > Burkholderiales > Burkholderiaceae_C > Pseudorhodoferax. The sequence continues at coordinate 6,774 of DATKFT010000785.1, read as the reverse complement.
GATCACGAGCGCGCCCAGGTGCTGCGCGGCCAGCGTGGCGCCCAGACCGCCGACGAACCAAGCGTAGTTGAACATGCACTGGAAAATGTCGCCGCGGCGCAAGCCCTGGGCGTAGAGGTAGCGCGCATAGAGGTCGGCCCAGCGCGCGATGTCGGCTTGGGTCCACAGCACGGGCGCAGGCCGCGCCGTGGTGCCCGAGGAAAAGTGCACGCGCACGGCCTGGCCGGGCTGCACGGCGGCCAGGCTGCCAAAGGGCGGCTCGGCGGCAAGACCCGCCACATAGTCGGACTTGCGCGTGAACGGCAATCGCCGCAGGTCGGCCAGGCTCTTCAGGTCGCCGGGCGCAAAGCCGATGTCGGCGAAGACCTTGCGGTAGTGGCTGCTGGTCTCGCCGACACGCTGCAGCTGGCGGCGCAGCGCCTGCAGCTGGAAGCTCTCGATGCGGTCGCGCGACCAGGTCTCCACCTCATCCCAGATCGTCCCGGAGTAAGGCTGTTTTTTTTGCTGCTTCATGATTGGGATCTTTCAGAATGCCCCGCAGCGCGAAGGCTGCGAGCGCGTGTGCGATGTCGTCGACCGCCGCGGCGCTCTGCAGGCGCCGCTGGCTGTACCAGACCGTGGCCCAGTTCAGTGCGCCGAAGAAGGGTTTGGCGGTCAGCTTGGCGGGCAGGTCCACGAACAGCCCGGCGCGGATGCCGTCATCGATGATCTCGACGAACATCTGCTCGTAGTCGTCGCGCATCTTGACCACAGAGCGCAGCCGCTTGGCTGCCGAAGAGTTGCCCAGCAGGTGCCGCTCCAGGCCCTGCACGGCGACCTTCTGCATGGGCAGCTCGGTCAGCAGGATCTGCGTGTGGCGCAGCGCCATGGCCGCCAGCTTCTCGACCGGGTTGCCCGGGCCGAGCGCGAGCGGCTCAATCTGCTCGTTGAGCCGGTTCATGGCGGCGATCTGCACGTCGATGAACAGGTCGGCCTTGCTGCGGTAGTGGTGGTAGATGCGGCCCTTGGTGGCCCCGAGCCGCTGTGCCACGGCGTCTATCGATGTCGCGGCGTAGCCGAACTCCATGAACAGTTCCGCCGCCGCCTGCAGGATCTCGTCGCGCGACTCGCTGCCGCCCGCTTCCGATTCCGCCTGTTGTGCCATAGCCATCACCACTTCTTCCTCATGCTTGGAAATCACCGTTCCTGCTCTTCGGCCTCCTTGCGCACGGCACGTGACAACACCAGCCGCTGGATCTCGGAAGAGCCCTCGTAGATCTCGAGGATGCGCTGGTCACGGTACAGCCGCTCCGCAACGGTCGGCTTGCAATAGCCCATGCCACCCCAGATCTGGACCGCATTGTCGGCGGCGCGGTGCGCGACCTCGGAGCAGAACAGCTTGGCCATGGCGCCCAGGTTGGACACGTCCTGGTTCAGGTCGTAGGCCCGGGCAGCCTCGTACAGCATCATGCGCGCGGCCGAGATCTCGGTCGCCATGTCCGCAAGTTTGAAGCCGATGCCCTGGTTCTCGCCGATCGGCTGGCCGAAGGTCTTGCGCTGCACGGCGCGGCTGGCGGCCTCGCGGAAGGCGGCCAGCGCCAGGCCCAGGGACTGGGCCGCGACCATGATGCGGCCCACGTTGAGCGTCTGCAGCGCCAGGCGCAAGGCGCGGTTGACGTCGCCGATGCGCGCGCTGTCGGGCACCACGAGGTCAACCTTGAGGTTGGAGGTCTGCGTGCCGCGGATGCCCATCTTGTCGGACAGTTCGTCGATGATGGCGCCAGGCTGCTCCTTGTCGACCATGAAGGCCGAAATGCCGCGGCCGGCCGCTGCCGGGTCGGTCTTGGCGAACACCACGTAGTAGCGTGAGGCGCCGCCATTGCCGATCCAGTACTTCTCGCCCTTCAGGCGCCAGCCCTGCCCTTCGCGCACGGCCGTGGCCTCGATGGCGGCTGCGTCGGAGCCGGCGATGCGCTCGGACAGCGCAAAGCTGGTCGCGCGGCCTTGCGTCATCTCGCGCAGGTAGAAGTCCTTCTGCGCGTCGGTACCGGCCAGCAGGATCGGAAAGGCGCCGAGTTGGTAGGCGCACATGATGGCGGCCGTGGACGAGCAGTGCGTTCCCAGCGTCTCGACCGCGGCCACGGTGCTGACCAGGCTCGCACCCTCTCCGCCCCACTGGCGCGGCAGGAAGAGGCCCGTGAACTTGTGCGCGACCAGGGCTTCGATGGTCTCCCAGGGATAGCGTTGCTCGCGGTCGAGTTCGGCGGCCAGCGGTGCAAAGCGCTCGCGGCCCAGCCGCTCGGCCAGGGCTTGCCAGCGGGCGGAGTTTTCGTCGAGTGGGGGGGTCCAGATCACGGTCACTTGGGGTTCTCCATAGGGTTCACGACAGGGGGAAGGGATTGCGGTGCGCGCGTGCGGCGAAGCAGGCGACCGAGCGAACGCAGCAAGCCCATGAGCCCCTGCGGGAAAAAGGCCAGGATCAGCACCAGCAGGCTGCCCAGCACGATCTTGTCGACGTAGGCGCCGAACGAGAAGAACTTCTCCTGCACCAGCACCAGCGTGGTGGCCAACAGCGGGCCCAGCAGCTGGCGCCGGCCGACCAGGATCACAGCCGTCAGCATCAGGATCAGGAAGTAGCTCTCCAGGATGTCGGCGCTGACGTAGGCGCGCTGGTAAGCGTAAAGCCAGCCCGCGACACCGCTGATCGGCGCGGAAAACAGGAACACCTGCAGCCGCACGCGGGCCGGGTCGATGCCGCCGATGGTCGCCAGGCGCGGATTCAGGTGCGTCATGATGGCCGCCGCGCCGAGCGCGGAATGGCGGAAGCGGTCGACCAGGTAGATCACCAGGACCAGCAGCGCGAAGGCATAGGGCCACAGCTCCTTGTCGTTGCTGGCCGACAGCGTGAAGCCGGCGAACGACAGGTCCAGCATGGGCAGGCCGCGCAGGCCGTCGGAGCCCCCCAGGAAGGACCAGTTGGCGGCCAGCGACACGGCAACCACGGCCATCGCATAGGTCACGAGCGAGAACACGAACTCGCGCAGCCGCAGCGTGATGAGGCCGATCACCGCCGCGGCGACGAGCGACAGCACGATGGACGCGGCCAGCGTGGCCCAGGAGCCGGCGCCGGCGCGCGTGGACAGCAGCGCCGTGGCATAGGCGCCGACCGCGAAGAACACCGTGTGGCCCAGGCTGACCTCGCCGAGGTCGGAGACGATCACGTCCAGGCCATAGGACAGCACGGCCAGGATGGCGATCAGCACGGCGGCGCTGTAGACGGCGGGGCTACCGCCGAGCACGCCGGGCGCGAACAGCACCAGCGCGCCGATGAAGGGCAGCGCGACGCGCTGCGGACGCATGCCGGCCATCAGTGCGCTCCCCCGGCCGCGCCGGCGCTGAGCCCGCGCGGGCGCAGCACCAGCACCGCGATCAGCACCAGGAAGGCGGCCGCCGTGGTGTAGGCCGGCGAGACCAGCGCGCCGAACAGCGCCGTGAAGATGCCCAGCGCGACGCCGGCGATGTAGCTGCCGGTCACGCTGCCGATGCCGCCCAGCACGACGACGACGAAGGTCATGATGACTTCCTCGAATCCCATGGAGGTCAGGATGGGCGTGCGCGGCGCGACCATGCCGGCCGCGAACGCGACCGCCGCGCCCTCGAACGCGAACACGCCGTAGTACACGCGGCGCACGTTGACGCCGGCCAGCTGCGCGAGCTTGGGGTCCTCGGCCACCATGCGCACGAGGCGGCCGACGCGCGTAGCATCCAGCGTCCACTTGAGGCCGACGAAGACCAGCATGGCCGCGACCACGATGGCCGCGTCCTGCCAGGTCAGCCAGAGATCGCCGAGCGTGATCTCGCGCGTGGACAGCGCGGTCTCCAGGATCTGCCCCGTGGAGCCGAACACCAGCGCCGCCGCGCCGTGCAACACGTAGCCGAAGCCCAGCGTCATGATCATGATGGAGACCAGGTTCTGCTCGAAGGTGGCGCGCAGCATCACGCGCTGCATCGCCAGCCCGAACACGGCGCCGACCGCCATGGCCACCGGCAGCGCCAGGCCATAGGGCATGCCGGCCTTGCTGACGGCCCACCAGGTCACGAAAGCGCCCAGCATGTACATCTGGCCGTGGCCGAAGTTGACCAGGCGCGCCACGCCCAGCAGCAGCGTCCAGCCGATCGCGATCAGCGCGTAGGCATGGCCCAGCACGATGCCGTTGATGAGTTGTTGCAGGAGGTTCATGTGGCGTTGGCTCCGAGATAGGCTTGCGCGATGCGCGGATCGCTGCCGACCTGCGCGGCCGGCCCCTGCAGCACCACGCGGCCGCGTTCGAGCAGCACGAGCCGATCCACCACTTCCATGGCGGCGCGCACGTTTTGCTCGACCAAGAGAATGGACAGTCCCGCGCGCGCCAGCGCGCGCATGGTCTGCAGCACCTGCGAGACCAGCAGGGGCGCCAGGCCAATGGAGGGTTCGTCCAGTAGCAGCGCCTGCGGGCCCAGCATCAACGCGCGGCCGATGCCCAGCATCTGGCGCTCGCCGCCGGACAGCTGTGCGCCCAGGTGGTGGCGGCGCTCGCGCAGACGCGGGAAGAGTTCGTAGATGTCCTCGCGCGTGTAGACGCGCCGGCCCGGCCCGGCCTGCGGCGTGAACGCCGTCGACAGGTTCTCCTCCACGCTCATCTGCGAGAACACGAGCCGGCCCTCGGGCACCAGCAGCAGGCCGGCGCGCACGCGCTCGTGCGTGGGCCAGGCGTCGATGCGCTCGCCGCCGAGTGCGACCTCGCCGGCGACCTTGGGCGCACCGCGCGACCAGCCCGCCAGCGCGTTGACCAATGTGGACTTGCCGGCGCCGTTGGCGCCGACCACGCCGACGATCTCGCCGCGGCCGACGTTCAACGCGTCGATCGCGATCGCGCGGTTGCCGGCATAGGCGACCTGCAGCTTGCGGACCTGGAGCACGTCATTCATTGCGATTTCCCGAGGTAGGCTTCGCGCACACGCGGGTCGCGCTGGATCTGCGCAGGCGTGCCGTAGGCGAGCTGGCGGCCCAGGTCGAGCACGCAGATGCGGTCGGCCACGGCCATGATCAGCTCCATGTGATGTTCGATGACGACCAGCGCCACGCCCTCGCGCTTGAGGCTGGCCAGCAGCTGGACCAGCGCCGCCATGTCCTCGCCGCCCAGGCCCGCGGCCGGCTCGTCGAGCAGCAGCACGCTGGCGCCCTGGCCGTAGGCCAGCGCGATCGACAGCATGCGCTGCACGCCATAGGGGATCTCCTTGGGGCTACGGCCGTGGTAAATGGCCGGCACGCCGAAGCGCACGAGCTGGCGCGCGGCGAACTCGGTGGCCGTGGCGCGCCGGCGCGCCGCGCCGAGCGGGTTGAGCACGCTGGCCCACAGGCTGGCGTGGGCATGGCCACCCAGCACGGCGACCAGGTTGTCCAGCACCGAGAGGTCGTCGAAGAAGGCGTTCTGCTGGAACGCACGCTTGATGCCCAGCGCGGCCAGACCGTAGGGCGGCACGGCGGTCACGTCGCGGCCAGCCAGATTCACGCGGCCGGTACGCCGCACCATGGCCGTCACGGCGTCGTAGCAGGAACTCTTGCCTGCCCCGTTCGGTCCGATGATGCCCAGCAGCTCGCCGCCGCACACCTCCCAGCCCACGCCGTCGAGCGCGACCAGTGCGCCGTAGCGCACGCCCAAGCCTTCCACGCGTAGCGCGGGGGCGGTGGCCTGCGTCATGGAACGGCCTTGCACGCCTGACCCCAGCTCACTGCGCCTGGACCGCGATCTTGCGGTCCTTGACGGTGAACAGGTAGTGGTGCGACAGCAGCTGGCCGTTCGGCTCGAACGTGAGGTCGCCCATCACCGTGCCCTTGAAGCTGCCGCCGCGGATGCGCTTGGCGATGGGCTCGCGGTCCAGCGTCTTGAGCTCGTTGGCGGCCATGGCCCAGACCTGCAGCGAGGTTGCGCCGAGCGCCATGAACTTGTCGGGCGTGTACTTGAACATCTGCTGCGTCTTGGCGACGAAGCGCTGGTTGGCCGGGTTGGAGGCGAAGGGCTCGACCTGCGGGAAGTAGATGTCGGCGCCGATCAGACCGTTGGCCGCATCGCCGGCCACCTCGATCACACTGGGCGCGACCGTGCCCACGGCCGCCACCAGCGCGCCGGGCAGGCGCGCCTGCTTGGCCTGGCGGATGATGGCCGGCATGCCCAGGCCTTCGTTGGCGTTGATGGCCACGGTCAGGTCGGGGTTGGCGGCGCGCACATTGGTCAGCGCCACGCGGAAGTCGGCCTGCGTGAACGGAAACTTCTCCTCGGCCACCTTCTCGTAGGCGTGGCCGAGCTTCTTGAGCTCGCCCTCGATGGACTGCTGCGCGCCGTTGCCGTAGGCGTCGTTTTCGGTCAGGAAAGCGATGCGCTTGGCCTTGGCGGTCTTGGCGATGTAGTTGGCGATGACCGCGCCGTCCTGCGAGTTCGAGCTGTTCAGGCGCACGGCCAGCGGGTTGCCCTCGCCCGACAGGATCGGGTCGGCCTTGGACACGGCCGTGATGTCGAGCACGCCGGCGCGCGCGATCACGGGCTGCATGGCCAGCGTGACGGGGCTGTTCCAGCCTTCGATGATGACCGAGACACCCGCGCTCACGAGCTCGGTGGCGCGCGAGACGCCGACGGCCGGCGTCGACTCGTCGTCGCGCGAGACGATCTCGATCGGGCGGCCCAGCACGCCGCCGCTCTCGTTGATGACGGCGGCCATGGCCTGGATGGCCTGCGTCACGTGCTGGCCCTGCGGGCC
>DATKFT010000784.1:0-10063 GCA_035544335.1 Pseudorhodoferax sp. | reverse complement strand
CTCCAACGAACTGTTCATCGACGGCCTGTGCATTCCGGTGGACGACCGCATCGGCGAGGAAGGCCGTGGCTTCGAATACATCCTGCACGGCATGAACCCCGAGCGCATCCTGATCGCCGCGGAGGCCGTCGGCCTGGGGCGGGCTGCGCTGCGCAAGGCGGTCCAGTACGCCAAGGAGCGCGTGGTGTTCGATCGCCCGATCGGCATGAACCAGGCGATCCAGCATCCGCTGGCGGAACGCTGGATGCAGCTGGAAGCCGCCGATCTGATGGTGCAGCACGCGGCCACGCTCTACGACGCTGGCCAGGAGTGCGGCGCGCAGGCCAACAGCGCCAAGTTCCTGGCGGCCGAGGCGGGCTACCAGGCCTGCCTGACCGCCGTGATGACGCATGGCGGCTTCGGCTACGCCAGGGAATACCACGTCGAGCGTTATTTGCGCGAGTCGCTGATTCCGCGCATCGCACCCGTCAGCCCACAGATGGTCCAGTGCTACATCGCCGAGAAGGTGCTGGGCCTGCCCAAATCGTATTGACCATGCAACCTGGAAAGGAAACATCCGCATGACCGCACTGGAAGGCCTCAAGGTCGTCGACCTCTCGCGTGTGCTGGGAGGGCCCCTGTGCGCCCAAATCCTCGGCGACCACGGCGCGCACGTGGTCAAGGTCGAAGGACCGGCCGGCGACGAGACGCGTACCTGGGGGCCGCCGTTCAAGCACGACATGGCCTCCTACTTCGCCGGCATCAATCGCAACAAGCAGGCCATCTGTGTCGACCTGGCGCAACCGCAGGGCCGCGAGTTGCTGTTCCGTCTGCTCGAGGACGCCGACGTGTTGATCGAGAACTTCAAGTCCGGCACCATGGAGCGCTGGGGCATGGGCTACCGCGAGGTGCTCGCCGAGCGCTTTCCGCGGTTGATCCATTGCCGCGTCACCGGCTACGGCGACACCGGGCCGTTGGGTGGCGTGGCCGGCTACGACGCGGCCGTGCAGGCGATCTCGGGCCTGATGAGCATCAACGGCACGCCCGAGGACGTTCCCACGCGTCTGGGTGTGCCCATCGTGGACGTGAGCACGGGGCTGAACGCCACCATCGGCATCCTGCTGGCGCTGGCAGAGCGCACGCGCAGCGGACGCGGCCAGCAGATCGAGTCCGCGCTGTTCGACTGTGCCCTGGCCTCGCTCTATCCGCACTCGATCAACACCTTGTTCAGCGGCCGGGCGCCGCAGCGCTCGGGCAATGGGCATCCCAACATCGCGCCCTACGACAGCTACGCGACACGGACGGAGTCGCTCTTTCTGGCGGTGGGCAACAACGGCCAGTTCAAGCGCCTGTGCGAGGCCGTGGGCCGCCCTGAGCTGCCGGCCGATCCGCGCTTCGTCACGAACGCCACGCGGGCCATGCACCGCTTCGAACTCCGCAAGGAACTGGAAGCCGCCTTCCAGGCCTTCGGCGCGCGGGAATTGTTCGAGAAGCTGATCGCGATCGACGTGCCCTGCGGCGTGATCCACAACGTGGTCGAGGCGCTGGCCCATCCGCACACGGCGCACCGGGAGATGATCGCCGACATCGATGGCCATCGCTCCATCGCTTCGCCGATCAAGCTGAGCCGTACGCCGGCGACCTACCGCAGTTCGCCGCAACAGATCGGCGAGTCCACCGTGCGTGTACTGGCCGAGGCCGGCCTGGACGAGGCGACCATCGAACGGCTGCTGGCTGCCGGCATCGTGCACCAGGCGCCGCCAGCAGCGACGCAGGAGCGCACGTGAGCGTGGACGCCGTCGTCGTCGCCACGGCGCGGACACCGATCGGCAAAGCCTACCGGGGCGCGTTTAACGACACGCAGGGTACCGTGCTGGGCGCGCACGCGATTCGCCATGCCGTGGCGCGTGCCGGCGTCGACCCAGCCGAGGTGGAGGACGTGGTGCTGGGCACTGCGCGTCCGGAAGGCACGATCGGCATGAACATCGGCCGCACCGCGGCACTGCGGGCCGGTCTGCCGCCGCAGGTGGCAGGCGTGACGGTCAACCGCTTCTGCAGTTCAGGCTTGCAGGCCATTGCCATGGCGGCACACGGTATCTGCCACGGCGGCATGTCGGTGGCGGTGGCCGGTGGCCTCGACGTGGTGAGCCTGACGGTGGACAGCCACACCAACACCTGGCGCCAGCGGGATCCCTGGCTGGAGCAGCATGTTCCAGGGATCTACCACACCATGGTCCAGACGGCCGAGACGGTGGCCAGCCGCTACGGCATCGCGCGCGAACGGCAGGACGCCTACGGACTGCTGAGCCAGCAACGCGCCATCGCGGCACGCGACGCCGGCTGCTTCGCACGCGAGATCGCACCGCTGGCCGTGCGCAAGCGGCTCACCGGTCAAGACGGTGCGCCGGACGCGTTCGAAGACGTCGAACTCATCCACGACGAAGGCCTGCGTGCCACGTCTGCCGACCAGTTGGCTGCCTTGAAGCCCGTGGTCGATGGCGGCACCGTCACTGCCGGCAACGCGAGCCAGCTCAGCGACGGGGCGTCGGCCTGCGTCTTGATGAATGGCAGGCTCGCGCAGCAACGCAACCTGCAGCCACGGGGCATCTTCCGGGGTTTCGTGGTGGCCGGCTGCGCACCGACGAGATGGGCATCGGCCCGGTATTCGCCGTTCCGCGGCTGCTGCAGCGCTGCGGCGTGCGCATGGACGACGTGGGCCTGTGGGAACTCAACGAGGCCTTCGCGGTCCAGGTGCTGCACTGTCGCGATCGACTGGGCATTCCCGACGAACGCCTCAATGTGCACGGTGGCGCGATCGCGCTGGGACATCCCTTCGGCATGTCGGGTGCACGCCTGGTCGGCCATGCGCTGATCGCCGGCAAGACCCTGGGTGTGCGCTACGTGGTGGTCACCATGTGCGTGGGCGGCGGCATGGGCGCTGCGGGGCTGTTCGAGGTCGCGTGAGAGTCACCGGGAGGCGCCCAAGGTGCCCCCGGGAACACGATCGGGAGGCCCGAAGGCAATGGCGATTCCTTCTCGCAGCTGGGTTGCCTACGCGCTCACGGCCTGTCGACCAGAGCGACGACCTTTGCGCGCACTTTTGCCAGCTCACTGGTGTTGGATGACAAGAAAGGTGAAGAGGACTCGTGTCCTGATCGAGAAGTTCGCTGAACTATAGAGAATGGGCTGAGTCCAGCGTGTACCGTGACGCACGATGAGGCTGCAGTGCGCGGAAGACCCGAGGCGGAACGGGTACTGACACAGGCCGAGCATCACGATCTGCAGGCGCTGGCGCGGCGTCGCAAGACGGCGCAGGCCGCGGCGCTGCGGGCGCGCATCGTGCTTGCCTGCGCCGAAGGCATCGAGAACAACGCAGTGGCCCAGCGGCTGCAGGTCACCCAGCAGACCGTGTCCAAGTGGCGTGGACGTTTCGTGCGTGAACGGCTGGACGGCTTGTTGGACGCCCCCCGCTCTGGCGCGCCGCGGTCCATCGACGCTGCAAGGGTCGAGGCAGTGGTCGCTCGCACCCTGGAGTCCAAGCCGCTTGGTGCCACGCACTGGCGCACCAGGCCGACGTCCCGCCAACGATGGACATCCACTTGGTCATGGACAACGACGGCACGCACAAGACCGACGCCATCAAACGCTGGCTGCTTGCGAGGCCTCGCTTTCATGTCCATTTCACGCCCACATCGGCGTCGTGGCTCAATCAGGCCGAGCGCTGGTTCGCAACGCTCACCGAGCGCTGCATCCGCCGCGGTACGCATCGCTCCACGCAAGCGTTGGAGAGGTCCACCCGCACGCATGTCGATCTGAACAACCAAGAACCCCGACCATTCCCCTGGAGCAAGACTGCTGGCGAGATCCTGGCCAGCCTCGAGCGTCTTTGTCTTCGAACTTCTCGATCAGGACACTGGGGAAGCCGGGGACCAGCAGGGAAGAAGGAGCGCACAAGGTGCTCAGGCGCGCTCGTCGAACAGCTGGCCCAGCATGCGCTCGCTGGTGCGGAACACCGCCAGGTTGGCCACGAAGGCGTTCTTGGCGGCGAACTGGTCCACCACATCGGCCTCCAGCGCGGCGCCGGGCTGCTCGGCGCGCTGCGTGCGGGCGTCCACGCCACCGCCGTCCTCGCGCGCCTGCTGGCGGACCTCCACGCGGTGGAAGCCCTCGGTCTGCAGGTTGGCGACGTTGTGCGCAGAAGCCTGCAGGCGCTGCTGGGCAGCCTGCAGGCCGCTGGTGGCGATGGAAGAGATCGAGGCCATGGCGCGATTGGGCCACCATAGCGACGAACTGGCAAGTGCATTGCGTCCAGTTTGTGAACGAATGCACGCCGCCAGGCGGGCCGGCCCGCCCTACTTCAGCGCGAAGCGCACGTTCGCCGGCTTCTTGCCCGCCAGCTGCACGGTCGCCACGACCTTGGTGCCGGCCGCGGTCGGAAAGCTGCCCTTGGCTTCGAGCCGGTCCCCGGCCGGTGCCAGCTGGGCCTCGGTCTTGGTGCTGCCGGCCAGCAGCGTGAGCTTGCCCGTGGCGCCCTTCAGGTCGGCCGCCTTGCCGTGGTCGCGCACGTACAGCGCGATGGTGTCGGCCTTGGCCACGAGCTCGAAGTCCATGTCGCTGGCCTCCACCACCACGCCGCCGTGCAGCGGCTGGTGGTCATGGCCCGCACCATGGCTGTGGGCTTGCTGGGCAACAGCGGCGCCGGCCAGGGTCAGCGCGGCGAGCAGGGTCAGGGTCTTCATGTCGATTCCTTGTTGCAAACAGATGGGAGAAAAAACATCACAGCGCCTCGGTCGTGCCGTCGGCCGCGAGCCGCTCGGCGTCGCGCCGGCCGAACAGCCAGAACATGGCCGGTGTCAGAAAGGTGTCCAGCAGCGTGGAGCTGACCAGGCCCGAGAAGATCACCACGGCCACCGGGTGCAGGATCTCGGTGCCGGGCCGCTCGGCCTCGAACAGCAGCGGCGCGAGCGCGAAGGCCGTGACCAGCGCGGTCATGAGCACCGGGCTCAGCCGCTCGATGGAGCCACGCAGCACCATCTGGTGGTCGAAGCCCTCGCCCTCGAAGCGCATGAGGTTGATGTAGTGGCTGACCTTCAGGATGCCGTTGCGCACCGAGATGCCGGCCAGCGTGATGAAGCCCACGAGCGCCGCCACCGACAGCGGCTGCCCCGACAGCCACAGCCCCAGCACCGCGCCGACCAGGGCCAGCGGGATGTTGGCCATGATGAGCAGCGCCAGCCGCGTGCTCTGGTAGCGGCTGTACAGCACCACGAACATGCCGACCAGCGAGACGATGGACAAGAGGCCCACGAGGCGCGAAGCCTCCTCCTGCGCCTGGAACTGCCCGCCCAGAGTCACGAACAGGCCCTCGGGCAGCGGGTGTGCGGCCACGGCCGCGCGGATGTCGGCCACCACGTCCGAGAGCGGCCGGCCCTGCGCATTGGCCGAGAGCACGATGCGGCGCTTGCCATCGTCGCGGCTGATCTGGTTGGGGCCGTCGCTGTCCTCGATGCGCGCGAGCCGCGACAGCGGCACGCGGCCCGTGGGCGTCTGCACGAGGATCTGCGCCAGGCCCTGGACCGAGCGCGCCTCCTCGGGCAGGCGCACGACGAGCGCGAAGCGCCGGTTGCCCTCCACGATCTGCGTGATGCGCTCGCCCTCGACCAGGCTTTGCAAGAGCGCCAGCACCTGCGGGGCCGGCACGCCATAGCGCGCCGCGGCCTCGTAGTCGATGGACACCTTGATCTGCGGCGCCAGCACCTGCTTCTCGACCTCCAGGTCCGCCAGGCCCGGGATGCTGGCCAGCCGCGCGCGCAGCGCCTCGGCCTGGCCGCGCAGCTGGTCCAGGTCCTCGCCGAAGATCTTGACCGCGATCTGCGAACGCACGCCCGAGAGCATGTGGTCGATGCGGTGCGAGATCGGCTGGCCGATCGCGATCGCCGCGGGCAGGTGCTGCAGCCGCGCGCGGATGTCGGCCTGCACGGCGTCCATGCTGCGCGTGATCTCGCCCGCGGGCTTGAGGCCCACGTCGATCTCGCTCACGTGCACGCCCTCGGCATGCTCGTCGAGTTCGGCGCGGCCGCTGCGCCGGCCCACGTGCGCGACCTCGGGCACCTCGCCAACGAGGCGTTCGGCCTGGGCCGCGAGCGCCGAGCTTTCGGCCAAGGTCACGCCCGGGTTCAGGCGCAGGCCGATCAACAGCGTGCCCTCGTTGAACGGCGGCAGGAAGGTCGTGGGAAACAGCGGCACGGCCGCCACGGCCGCCACCACGGCCAGCGCGCCGGCCGCGATCGCCTTGCGCGGGTGGTGCAGCACGGGTGCCAGGCCGTTGCGGTAGCGCGCCTTGAGCCAGGCCAGCAGCTTCGTGTCGCCATGGTCCAGCGACTTCATGCGCGGCAGCAGGTACAGGTTCAGCACGGGCGTCAGCGTGACCGAGACCAGCAGGCTGGCCAGCGTGGAGACGATGAAGGCCACGCCCAGCGGCACGAACAGCCGGCCCTCCATGCCCGGCAGCGCGAACAGCGGCACCAGCACCAGCACGATGATGACGGTCGCGTACAGGATGGCCGAGCGCACCTCCATCGTGGCCGTGCGCACCACCTCCAGCGCATTGAAGCTGCCCGGGTGGGCGGCGCGCCGCTCCTTGAGGCGCCGCAGCACGTTCTCGATGTCGACCACCGCGTCGTCCACGAGGCCGCCGATCGCGATCGCGAGCCCCCCCAGCGTCATGGTGTTGATCGACATGCCGAACCAGCGGAACACGAGCGCCGTGACCAGGAAGGACACGGGAATCGCCACCAGCGCGATGAAGGTGGTGCGCAGGTTGCCGAGGAACACCAGCAGGATCACGGCCACGCAGACCGAGGCGCCGATGAGCTTGCCCTGCAGCGTGGAGATCGAGGCCTCGATGAAGCTGGCCTGGCGGAACGTGACCTGCGGCGCCTGCATGCCCGCGGGCAGCGCGGTCTTCATCTGCGCCAGCGCGGTCTCGATGCTGCGCGTGAGCGCGATGGTGTCGGCCGTGGGCTGCTTCTGCACGCCCAGGATCACGGCGGGCTGGCCCGCCACGCCCGCGTCGCCGCGCTTGATGGCGGCCGCGAACTCCACCTTGGCGATCTGCTGCAGCACGATGGGCTGGCCGTTGCTGGCCGTCAGCGCGAGCTGGCGCAGGTCGTCCAGCCGCGAGGTGCGGCCCAGGTGGCGGATCAGGTACTCGCGGCCGTTGAGCTCCAGGAAGCCGCCCGAGGTGTTGGCCGAGAAGCCGCGCAGCGCGGCCTCGAGCTGCTCGTGTGCAATGCCGAGCTCGGCCATGCGCACGGTGTCGGGCTGCACCTGGAACTGGCGCACCTCGCCGCCGATCGGGATGACCTGGGCCACGCCCGGGATCGCGAGCAGGCGCGGGCGCAGCACCCAGTCCGCGTATTCGCGCACCGCCATGGCCCCGACCTTTCCGTCGATCGGGATCGCGATCTGCATGATCTCGCCCATGATGGAGCTGATCGGCCCCATGCGCGGCACCACGCCCGCGGGCAGGCCCTCCTCCATCGCCGAGAGCCGCTCCGAGACCATCTGCCGCGCGCGGAAGATCTCGGTGGACCAGTCGAAGGTCACGTACAGGAAGGACAGGCCCGCGCTGGACGTGGAGCGCACGGACTCCACGCCGGGCAGGCCGTTCAGCGTGGTCTCCAGCGGGAAGGTGATGAGTTGCTCCACCTCCTCGGCCGCCATGCCGCCGGCTTCCGTCATGACGGTCACGGTGGGCTTGTTGAGGTCCGGGAACACGTCCACGGGCATGGTGGACAGGGTGAAGCCGCCGTAGGCGACCAGCACCAGGCCCGCGATGATGACCAGCAGCCGGTTGGCCAGGCTGCTGTCGAGTAGCCACTTGAACATGGGTCAGCCTCCGCCGGGCCGCCGCAGGCAGGCGCAAGCCCCCGGTGGGGGCAGTGAGGACACGCAGTGCCGGATGGGGGAGTTCATGTCGTTCACCGGATCTGGTTGAGCAGGCTCGCGCCCTGGTGGACGAGCCGCTCGCCCGCCTTGAGCCCCGAGGTCGCGACCACGTGCGTGCCGTCCAGCGGCTCGGTCGTCAGCACGCGCGGCTCGAAGCGCTCGGGCGCGACCTTGACCCACACGATGCTCTGGTTCGAGGCGTTGCGCGCGAGCGCCGCGGACGGCACGGGCACGCCGGCCAGCTGGCTTCGGGTCTGCACCACCACCTGCACGGGCTGGCCCAGGGCCAGCGCCTGCAGGGCCGCCCCCTCGGCCACGAACTGCAGCGGCAGGGCCTGCTCGCGCAGCGCGCGCGCCGCGCCCGCGAAGCGCAGCGGCACACGCTCGGAGCCGACCGCCAGCGCGCCGCCCGCGATGTCGGCCGCCAGCGCCGGGTCGTAGGCCAGGGCCTCGATGCGCAGCCGCTGGGGATCGACAATCTCGAACACGAGTTCGCGCGCGTCGACCACGGCGCCAGCCACGGCCTGGGCCGTGGCGATCACGCCGGCCACGGGCGCGACCAGCGCCTCGCGCAGCGACAGGCCGGCCGAGATCACGCTGGCGCGCTCCGCGAGGCTGGCCAGCTCGCTCTCGGCCGCCTCGATCTCCTTGCGCGGCACGGTGTCGGCCAGCTCGCGCAGGCGCGCCAGGCGCTTGTCGGCCAGCGCACGCGCGGCCCGCAGCTCGGCCACCTGGGCGGCCTGGCCCGCGCGCTCCAGCGGCGCGGCTGCCGGCACCACATAGGCCAGCACCTCGCCTTTGCGCACGGCCTGGCCGGGCGCCGGAAAGCCGCGCGGGCCGGGCTCCAGCCGGCCGGGCTGGGTGGCTTGCACGCGCCCGCCCGCGTTCGGGTCCATGACCACCTTGCCCGCCAGCGTGAACGCGCGCGGCAGCTGCTTTTCTTCGGCCACCAGCGTGCGCACGCCGATCTGGCGCTGCGCGGGCTTGGGCAGGAACACGCCGCCATCGGGCAGGCGCTGCGGTGCGTTGGCGTTGGCGGCCGCGGGGGCCTCGCCATGGTCGTGGCCTTCGCCTGCGAAGGCCGGCAAGCCCATGCTGGCCGCGAGCAGCCAGGCTGCCAGGGGTTTCAGGAGCGCGTTCATGCCGCAGCTCCCCGGGCAGCCGGGCGGCGCGCCGCGCGCCTGGCCAGCACGAACAACAGGGCCAGGCCCGCCACGGCGGCGCCGGCCCAGGGAGCCCAAGCACGCCAGCCGTGCGTGTGGCCGGCAGCGGCTGCGGCGGGCGCATGGATGTCGAGCTCACCGGCCAGCAGGTCGGTCTCGGTGCCGGCCCCCACCCTGGCCGTCACCATGGCCGTCACGGGGTGCAGGCCCGCGGCGGGCGCGGCGGCCAGCTCGGCCTCGAACTCGCCGGCGCCGACCGGCTTGAGCGCCAGCGGCTGGCCGTTCAGCTCCAGCGCCAGCTCGGCGTTCTCCACGGGCGCATTGCTGGGCGCATGGTCCAGCCACACGCGCAGGTGGTGGCCGTCGAGCACGCCGACGAGTTCGAACAGCTCGGTGCTCGCGGCAAAGCGCGGCAGGGCCGGCCCGCCGGCCGCGGGCGCGGCGTCGTCGTGGCCTTCGTGGGCGCTGGCGGCACCGGCCAGCAGCAGCGCCAGGGTCAGGACAAGAAATCGCATGAGAGGGCTTTCAAAGAGGTTGTGCATCGCAGCGCACGAGATCGGCATGCAGGCCGTGGTTCCGAAGGCCGCGGAGCAGGCCATGCCAGCAGACGCCGCGCAACGGGCTCCGCCCGGCCGCCGGCGGCGCCCCTGGAGGGGGATGGGATGTCTACACGCAGTGAGACATCCAAACGGGGTGGTTCCAGGTTCATTGCGGCAGCAGGCCCAGGGCCTGGCGCAGCGTGGAGATGGCCTGGTGCACGGCCACGCGGGCCCGCGCGCTCTGGCGCTCGGCCTCGTAGGCCTCCAGCTCCACGCGCAGGCGGTTGGGCAGGTCGGTCTCGCCCAGGCGGAACGAGGTCTCGAAGAAGCCGCGCGTCTGCTGCGCCAGCGCCTGGCGCCGCGCGGCCGCTGTGGCCACGGCCTGCGCCGCGGCCAGCCGTGCGCGCGCCACGGCCGCGTCGGCCTGCAGGC
>DATKFT010000783.1:0-1948 GCA_035544335.1 Pseudorhodoferax sp. | reverse complement strand
TGGGCGAAGCCGCGGATGTCGTCGCTGGCGAACCAGCGCTGGCTGCGGAGTTCCTGGAGTTTCTTGCGTGGGGGCTGCGTCATGGGGTGGGGTGCGAAGGCGGGGGGGACGGGGCGCTGGGCCTCAGAGCTCTCAGTCGAGTCGGATGTCGGCCTGCTGGACGGTGGTGGCCATGGCGGCCAGGTCCTTGCGCAGCAGGCCTTCGAATTCGGCGGGCGTGGAGGACAGCACCTCGTAGCCCTGGGCTTCGAGCGGCTTGCGGAAGTCGGGCGATTCCAGGATCGCGCGCAGCTCGGTGTTCAGGCGCTGCACCACGGCCGGCGGCGTGCCGTGCCGCACGAGCAGGCCGTTCCAGACGATGGACACGACGCCGGGCGCACCGGCCTCGGCCATGGTCGGCACGTCGGGCAGCACCGGCGAGCGCTTGGTGTCGGCGACCGCGAGCACGCGCACCTTGCCGGCCTGGCGGAACGACACCACCGCGGGCAGGTTGTGGAACATCATGGGAATCTGGCCGCCCAGCACGTCGTTGAGCGCCGGCGGGCCGCCCTTGTAGGGGACGTGCAGCAGCTCGCTGCCGGTCCTGGCCTGGAACACCACACCGGCCAGGTGCATGGTGTTGCCGTTGCCGGCCGAGCCGTAGACCAGCTTGCCGGGCTGCGCCTTGGCGGCGGCCACGACCTCGGCCACCGTCTTGTAGGGCGTGCCGGCGCCGACCACGAGCACGTTGGGCATCTGGTGCGTCAGCGTGAGCGGCTGCAGGTCCCGCACCGGGTCGTAGCCCGTCGACTTGTACAGGTGCGGGTTGACGGCCAGCGTGCTGGTCGAGCCCAGCAGGATGGTGTAGCCGTCGGCGGGCTGCTGCCGGGCGACGAAGGCCGAGCCGATGTTGCCGTTGGCGCCGGCGCGGTTGTCGATCACGACCGGCTGGCCCAGGCGCTTGCCGAGTTCCAGCGCGAGCGGACGCGCGATCGTGTCGGCCACGCCGCCGGCCGGGTAGGGCACGACGAGGGTCAGCGGACGCTCGGGGTAGCTGCCCTGGGCTTGGCTGGCGAGTGCGAAGGCGCCGATGGCCAGCGCGAACGCGAGCCGGTGGGGGGTGTGCATGTCGGTCTCCTGGGATGGCGCTACGCGCCGCGCTGCTGCTGAAATGCCTGGCGTGGCCTCAGGCAAGGGCCCGCTCCGCGGCGGGGCGCGGGGCGAAGGCGGGGGAAAGCGTGGGCACGGCGGTCTCGGTTCGAAGTCTGTTGCCGGTAAATGTCACCGGTAACATTACTGCGACTGTATATTTCCGCGCTGCCATGCGTCAATCCATTCCACCCGAACCTGGGGAAAACCCTGAGGATGTCCCCGTGCCACCGGGTGGGGCGGCTGCCGTGGCGTCGGCGGCGCGCGTGCGCACGCCGCGCCGCAAGCTCGGCACCCAGACCATCCACGACGTGGCCGCACTGGCGGGTGTGTCCTCGATCACGGTGTCGCGCTACTTCAACGCGCCCGAGAAGGTCTCGCCGCCCGTGCGCGACCGGCTGCGCCAGATCGTGCTGGAGACGGGTTACGTGCCCAGCCAGATGGCGGGGCGGCTGGCCTCCGCGCAGAGCCGCGTCGTCGGCGCCGTGATGCAGAACACGGGCAGCTCGACCTTCGCGGCGCTGGTCAAGGGCATGGGCGATGGCTTCGAGGGCTCGGGGCTGCAGCTGCTGCTGGCCAACACCGAGTACTCGCAGGCACGCGAGGAGCGCGCGGTGCGTGCGTTCATGGGCTGGCATCCGAGCGCGCTGATCCTCACGCGCGACGACCACACGCCCGAGTCGCAGGCGCTGCTGCGGGTGGCGCGCTGCCCCATCGTCGAGACCTGGGGCGTGGTGCCCGGCCGGCCCTTCCACCAGGTCGGCTTTCCGCATGCGGACATCGGCAGCGAGCTGGCGCGGCACTTTCTCGCGCAGGGCGC
>DATKFT010000782.1:0-3908 GCA_035544335.1 Pseudorhodoferax sp. | reverse complement strand
CGTCCACGCGCGGCGCGCCTCGCTTCAGGACCCGCGTCAGGACCCGCGTGCGGCGGCCGCAAGCCGGTGGATCGCGGCCGGTTCGAGCACGTGGTGGCCGTGGCCTGCGCGCGCGGCCTGCAGCATGGCCTGGCCGATCTGCGCGGTGTCGAGCACGGCGTTCGGAAACAGGGCCTGCAGCGGCGCGCGCAGCCAACCCAGCGCGCCATAGAGCAGGCGGTACGCGGGCGTGCGCGAGACCTCGCCGTTCAGCGCAAAGATGAGCCCGGGCCGCAGCATGTAGCTGGCGCCAAAACCCAGCCGACCCAGCGCGTTCTCGGTGCGGCCCTTGACGCGGGCCCACATCACGCGGCCCTGTTCCGTGGCGTCCGTTCCCTGCCCGGACACATAGACGAAGCGCATCTGCGGGTTCGCGCGCACCAGCACCTGGGCCACGGCCAGCGGCAGGTCGTGGTTGGTGCGCGTGTAGCCGGCTTCGTCCGTGCCCGAGGCCGAGGCGCCCAGGCAGAAGAAGCAGGCATCGAACCCGGCGAAGCGCGCTTGCAGCGGCGCCAGCGCGAACAGGTCCGGCTGCACCAGCTGCACGAGCCGTGGGTGCGCCAGGGCCAGCGCGCTGCGGCCCACCACCAGCACCTGCTCGACATCGTGCGCGCGCAGGCATTCGCGCAGAACGCCCTGGCCCAGCATGCCGCTGGCGCCGAACAGCATCACCTTCATCTGGATCTCCGCACAGGGCAGGACCGCGCCCACCCGCGCCGGATTGTCGTGCAGCGCCTGGGCCTGGGGGATGTGGTGCGCACTTCCGTTTAACGGAAGTGACTTCCGGGTTACCTCTCTCGCGGCCTCGGCGCCTACCGACAAGAATTCTGTCAGTCGGAAATAACTTCTGATTGATGGAAGTGCAACGCGCAGGAGATGACAACACCCATGGTTGAGAACCTTGACATGTGGATCGCTGGCCGGCCCGCGGCCGGCCGCGGCGGGCGGATGGACAGCGTCAACCCGTACACCCAGGCCGTCTGGGCGCGCGTGCCCGATGCGAGCGCCGAGGATGTGGCGGACGCCGTGGGGGCCGCGACCGAGGCCTTCGAGCGCGGGCCCTGGCCCGCGACGACGCCACAGCAGCGGGCGGCGATGCTGCGCAAGCTCGGCGACCTCGTGGCGCGCGATGCCGAGAAGATGGCGCTGCTCGAGAGCCGCGACAACGGCAAGCTCTACAAGGAGATGCTGGCGCAGTGGCGCTACATCCCCGAGTGGTTCTACTACTACGCGGGCCAGGCCCTGCAGTCCTGGGGCGAGGTGCTGCCCAGCGACCGGCCGAATTTCGTGGCCTTCACGCGGCGCGAGCCCGTGGGCGTGGTGGCGGCCATCACGCCCTGGAACTCCCCGGGCCTGCTGATGGTGTGGAAGCTGGCGCCCGCGCTGGCCGCGGGCTGCACCTTCGTGGTCAAGCCCTCCGAGTACACGCCGGTCTCCACACTGGCGTTCGCGCGCCTGGTCGAGGAGGCCGGCGTGCCGCCCGGCGTCTTCAACGTGGTCACGGGCGGGCCGCAGGTCGGCCGCGCGCTCGTGACCGATGCCCGCGTCCACAAGGTGGCCTTCACGGGTTCGGACGGCGTGGGCGCGGCGATCGCCAAGTCGGTGGCCGAGCGCTTTTGCCGCGTCACCTTGGAGCTGGGCGGCAAGTCGGCGCAGCTGGTGTTCGGCGACTGCGACATCCCCGCCACCGTCAACGGCATCGTGAGCGGCGTGTTCGCGGCGACCGGGCAGAGCTGCATGGCGGGCTCGCGGCTGCTCGCGCACCGCAGCGTGCAGCAGCCCATCGTGGACGCGCTGGTCGCGCGGGCGCGCACCATCCGGCTCGGCGACCCCATGGACCCCGCGACCGAGATGGGGCCGGCCGCCACCGCCGCGCAGCACCAGAAGATCCTGGCCATGGTGCGGGATGCGCAAGCGCAGGGCGCGCAGCTGGCCACCGGCGGCGGCGCGGGCGAGCAGGGCGGCTTCTTCGTGCAGCCCACGGTGCTGACGCAGGTGCGGCCCGACATGCGCATCGCGCAGGACGAGGTCTTCGGCCCCGTGCTCGCCGTCATGCCCTTCGACACCGAGGAGGAGGCGATCGCCCTGGCCAACGGCACGCGTTACGGCCTGGCCGCCGGCATCTGGACCACCGACGTGCGCCGTGCGCACCGCGTGGCCGCCCGGTTGCGCGCGGGCTGCGTGTGGGTCAACGCCTACCGCGTCGCCGCGCCGTTCGCGCCGTTCGGCGGTTTCGGGCACAGCGGCCTGGGCCGCGAGAACGGGCGCGAGGGCATGCTCGATTTCCTCGAGACCAAGACGGTCTGGATCGAGACCTCGGGCGCCACGCGCGACCCCTTCACGATCGGCTGAGGGGGCCTGCCATGCATTCGCCTTCCCTTCTCCTGCAGCTGCGCGGCCTGAGCGTGCGCTACGGCAGCGGCTCGCGCGCACTCAGCGCCGTGGACCTGGACCTGGCGCCCGGCGAGATCGTGGCCATCCTGGGCCCCAACGGCGCGGGCAAGACCACGGTGCTGCGCGCCGTCTCGGGCCTGCTGCAGTTCCACCGCGGCCAGGTCGAGGCCGGCGCCGTCCTGTTCGATGGCCGGCCGCTCCAGGGCCTGGACGCCATGGCGCGCGTGCGCGCCGGCATCGCCCAGGTCATGGAAGGCCGGCGCATCTTCGGCGAGATGAGCGTGGCCGAGAACCTGATGGCCGGTGCCTACACACGCGCGCGGCGCGGCGCCGAGGGCAGGGCGCTGCACGAGACGCTGGCCCGCGTGCTCGACTACTTTCCGATCCTCCAGGACCGCCTGCACGGCGCGGCCGGCTACCTGTCGGGCGGCGAGCAGCAGATGCTGGCGATCGGCCGGGCCCTCATGGCCGGCCCGCGCCTGCTGCTGCTCGACGAGCCCTCGCTGGGCGTGGCGCCCAAGGTGGTCGCGCAGATCTCCGGCATCCTGCAGCGCATCAACGCGAGCGGCGTGAGCGTGCTGCTGGTCGAGCAGAACGCCAGCGTGGCGCTGGACATCTGCCACCGCGCCGTGGTGCTGGAGAACGGCCAGGTCGCCATGCACGGCACGGCCGATGCCTTGCGCAGCGACCCGCGCATGCGCGAGATCTACCTGGGCATGGCCGGCGAGGGGCGCCGCAGCGTCCGTGCGGCCGGAGCGGCGGCATGAATGCCCTGCCCAGCGAGATCGAGGCGCTGGCCGGCGTGCCCGGCGCCGCCGCCAAGCTGCCCGTCATGCAGGTCGAGCAGATCAGCCTGGCCTTCGGCGGCGTGCGCGCGCTCAGCGAGGTGAGCTTCGACGTGCGCGCCGGCGAGCTGCTGGCCATCATCGGACCGAACGGTGCGGGCAAGTCCTCCATCTTCAACTGCCTGTCGGGCATCTACACGCCGCAAAGCGGGTGCATCCGGATGCGCGGCCAGCTGCTGACGGGCCAGCCCACGGCGCTGGGCGTGCGCCTGGGCCTGGGCCGCACCTTCCAGAACCTGGGCCTGTTCGACAACGCCGACATCGAGACCAACCTCATGCTCGGGCGCCACCCGCTCATGCGCACGGGCTTTCTGTCCGCCGCGCTGTGGCGCGGCCGCGCCCGGCGCGAGGAGATCGCGCACCGCGAGCGCGTGCACGAGCTCATCGACCTGCTGAACCTGCGCGAAGCCTGCGGCGGGCCCGTGGGCCTGCTGCCCTACGGCACGCGCAAGCTCGTCGAGCTGGGCCGCGCGCTGGCCATGGAGCCCGTGCTGCTGCTCATGGACGAACCCGTCGCGGGCATGAACCGCGAGGAGCGCGACCACATGGCCCAGACCATCCACCGCGTGCGCAGCGTGCTGGGCACCACCATCGTCCTGGTCGAGCACGACGTGGGCTTCGTGATGGACC
>DATKFT010000781.1:0-2869 GCA_035544335.1 Pseudorhodoferax sp. | reverse complement strand
TCTATGCGGGCCGGCTGTTCGGCTTCGCGTCGCACATGGCACGGCTGGACCGTTCGCTGCAGGAGATCGGCATCCCCAACCCGCACACGGCGGACGGCTGGCATGGCATCGCGCAGAGCCTGCTGGCCGCGAGCCCGAGCGCGCCGAGCCAGGCGCTGTACCTGCAGGTCACGCGCGGCGTGGCGATGCGCGAGCACACCATCCCTGCAGGCCTCACGCCCACCGTGTTCGCGATGCTCAACCCCATGAAACCCGTGGCCGATGAGGTGCGCGCGCGCGGCGCGGCCTGCGTGAGCGCCGAGGACTTCCGCTGGAAGAAGGCCCACATCAAAAGCACGAGCCTGCTGGGCGCGGTGCTCGCGCGCCAGATCAGCGCGCAGGTGGGCGCGCTGGAGACCGTGATGTTCCGCGACGGCCTGCTCAGCGAAGCCTCGGCCAGCAATGTGTGGATCGTGCAGGACGGCCGCGTGAGCGGCGTGACGCCCGACGAGCTCGTGCTGCGCGGCATCCGCTACGGCGTGATCGAGCAGCTGTGCCGCGAGGCCGGCATCGCGTTCACGCTGCGCACCATCACGCGCGACGAGGTGTTCGGTGCCGACGAGCTGCTGCTGTCCTCGGCCAGCAAGGAAGTGCTGCCCGTGACGCAGCTCGACGGCCGCCCCGTCGGCGACGGCCGGCCCGGGCCGATCTATGCGCGCCTGTACGCGCTGTACCAGCAGGCCAAGGCCCGCACAGACAAGGAAACCATGTGATGGACGACCACAACACCGGCGCAATCCAGCCCGATGCCCGCAAGGACTCGCTGATCGAGTACCCCTCGCTGTTCCCGATCAAGGTCATGGGGGCCAAGGTCGATGGCCTCGTGCACGCCATCACCACCGTGGCACACCAGTTCGATCCGCAGTTCGACGCGAGCCGCATCGAGCTGCGCGAGAGCAAGGCCGGCAACTACCTGGGTGTGACGATCACGGTGACCGCGACCTCGCGCGAGCAACTCGACGACCTGTACCGCGCGCTGAGCGCGCATCCCATGGTCAAGGTGGTGCTGTAGGCGCGTGTCCGCGATCCACGTCACGCCGCGCGGCCTTGTCGACTGCGCCACCGTCTGTGCCGAGATGCAGGCCTTCACGGCCGCACGCAGCGCCGACACGCCGGACATGCTCTGGGTCTGCGAACACCTGCCCGTGTTCACACAGGGTCTGGCCGGCAAGCCCGAGCACATCCTGCTGCCCGGCGACATCCCGGTGCTGGCCACCAACCGCGGCGGCCAGGCCACCTACCACGGGCCGGGGCAGGTCGTGGCCTATCCGCTGGTCGATCTGCAGCGCGCCGGCTACTACGTGAAAGAGTACGTGCACCGCATCGAGGAAGCCGTGCTGCGCACGCTCGCCCACTTCGGCGTGACCGGCCACCGCGTGCGCGGTGCCCCGGGCATCTACGTGCGTCTGGACGACCCGTTCGCACATGCTCGGCTGGAGCCGACGCCGCCGGGCGAAGAGCCCCGCTTCACCGGTCTCGGAAAAATCGCAGCCCTGGGCATCAAGGTCAGCCGGCATTGCACTTACCACGGTGTGGCACTCAACGTGGCCATGGACCTGGAACCCTTCGGCCGCATCAACCCTTGCGGCTATGCCGGACTGCAGACAGTGGACCTTTCTACAATCGGCGTCCCCATCACCTGGAACGACGCAGCGTCGGTGCTGAGCGACAAGCTCGCCACCCACCTCGCCCCCTGACCGCCATGAGCAGCACCGAAGTCGTCCGCGACGCGCAAGACGCCGCCAGCTACAACGCATCCGCCAAGCAGAAGGCCGCGGCCAAGCTCTCGCGCATCCCGGTCAAGGTCGAACAGGCCGAGGTGCTCAAGAAGCCCGACTGGATCCGCGTCAAGGCCGGCTCGCCGACCACGCGCTTCTACGAGATCAAGCAGATCCTGCGCGAGAGCAACCTGCACACGGTCTGCGAAGAGGCCTCCTGCCCCAACATCGGTGAATGCTTCGGCAAGGGCACGGCGACCTTCATGATCATGGGCGACAAGTGCACGCGGCGCTGCCCGTTCTGCGATGTGGGCCACGGCCGCCCCGACCCGCTGGACGCGGACGAACCGCTGAACCTGGCCAGGACCATCGCCAAGCTCAAGCTCAAGTACGTGGTCATCACGAGCGTGGACCGCGACGACCTGCGCGACGGCGGCAGCGGCCACTTCGTGGAATGCATCCGCCAGACGCGCGCGCTGTCGCCCAGCACGCAGATCGAGATCCTGGTGCCGGACTTCCGCGGCCGCGACGACCGTGCGCTGGAGATCCTGAAGGCCGCCCCGCCGGACGTCATGAACCACAACCTGGAAACCGCACCGCGGCTGTACAAGCAGGCCCGGCCCGGCAGCGACTACCAGTTCAGCCTGAACCTGCTCAAGAAGTTCAAGGCCCTGCATCCCGACGTGCCGACCAAGAGCGGCATCATGGTGGGCCTGGGCGAGACCGACGAGGAAATCCTGCAGGTCATGCGCGACATGCGCGCGCACGACATCGACATGCTGACCATCGGCCAGTACCTGGCCCCCAGCAGCAGCCACCTGCCCGTGCGCCGCTACGTGCACCCGGACACCTTCAAGATGTTCGAGGAAGAAGCCTACAAGATGGGCTTCAGCCATGCCGCGGTGGGCGCCATGGTGCGTTCGAGCTACCACGCCGACCAGCAGGCCGGCCACGTGCTGCAGCCCGCCCCCCTCGCCTGAGCCGGCTCAGCCGCTGGCGCGCGTCAGCGCAAACAACGTCACATCGTCGTGCGGCTCGAAGCCGCCCACGTGCGCGGCCAGCTGTTCGCGCAGGTCTTCCACGAGGGCCTGGGCCGGGCCTGTCGCACAGGC
>DATKFT010000780.1:0-3815 GCA_035544335.1 Pseudorhodoferax sp. | reverse complement strand
CATCGAGGTCAAGAAGCTCGAGCACGAACGCGTCAACTTCGGCGGCGTCTGGCATTCGGACACGACCTACCTGCAAGAGCCCCCCATGGGCTCCATGCTGCTGTCGCGCCAGGTGCCGCCCTATGGCGGCGACACCTTGTTTGCGAGCCAGTACGCGGCCTATGAGGCCTTGTCGGACACCATGAAGAAGCTCATCGATCCGCTCGTGGGCATCAGCAGCTCGGCCAAGGCCGATGTCAGCAAGACGCGCGAGGACCGCATCAAGACCGATGGCAAGCAGGAAGCGCCCAAGGAGTACCGCGCCGAGCATCCCGTCGTGCGCACGCACCCGGAGACGGGCCGCAAGGCCTTGTTCGTGAACGTGGCGCACACCGCGGGCATCGTGGGCCTCACGGACGAGGAAAGCGCGCCGCTGCTGCACTTCCTGTTCGCGCACCAGGTCAAACCGGAATTCACCTGCCGCTTTGCCTGGGAGCCCAATGCCATCGCGTTCTGGGACAACCGCTGTGTGCAACACAATCCGGTCAACGACTACCACGGCCACCGCCGCGTGATGCACCGCATCACGCTCAAGGGCGACAAACCGGCCTGAGCGGCGCGGGGCACGGAGGGTCGTGCGGTGATTTTTCGATCTTCCTGGAGTGGGAATGGCAGACGGCGTGAGCGCGGTCGATCGCGTGATCGACATCTTCGAAGCATTTCGGCATGGCCAGCGGCCGCTGTCGCTGACCGAGCTGGCCGCCGCGGCGCGCATTCCCAAGAGCAGCTGCCACGCCATCGTGGGCACGCTGATCGCCCGCGGCTACCTGTACTCGCTCGCGCATCCGCGCGCGCTGTACCCCACGCAGCGCATGCTGGACGTGGCGCACGACATCGTGGCGGCCGACCCCTTTCTCGAGCGCGTGCTGCCGCGGCTCGAGGAGCTGCGCGACATCTCGACCGAAACCATCATCCTGGGCAAGCGCCAGGGCGAGCGCGTGGTGTATCTGCAGGTGCTCGAAGGGCTGCATCCGATCCGCTATTCGGCCCGCCCCGGTGACCTGAAACCGCTGCACTCCAGCGCGATCGGCAAGGCCTTGCTGGGGGCCCAGAAGGAGCCGGCGCTGCGGGCCTGGGTGGCCAACCAAAGCCTGCCGCGCATCACGCCCAACACCATCTGCGACCCCGAGCGGCTGGTGGCCGAGGTGTTGCAGAGCCGGCACACGGGCTTCTTTCAGACCCGCGGCGAGAACGTGGAGGATGTCTGGGCCGTGGCCGCCTTCTTCCACGCCGGGCGCGACACGCTGGCCATCGGCCTGGCCGGCCCGCGCCACCGCATGCAGGACAGCATGCTGTCCTGCGCCCACCACCTCGTGACGACCTGCAGCCTCGTGGCGCGCGAACTCAGCCGCGCCGCATGACGGCGTCCGCCGCCTCGGCCACCGCCTGGGCAGCCTGGGTGGCGAGGCCCAGGCGGCGCTCCAGCCATGGCTGCAGTGGCGCATTGGGCGGAGGCGGCCGCAAGGCGTCGGACGGCAGCGGCGTGCCGGGTGCCGCGGGCTGCGCCGTGCCCAGCGCCGCAGCGATGTCGGACGCAGCGCGGGCCAAGGCCGCCGGCGCCTGCTGCGCGTCCAGGCGTGCGTGGCTGCGTTCCAGCATCGTGCGCACGGCCGACAGTTGCGCCAGCAACACATGGCAGCGTGTGAGCAAGGTCGCCATGGCCGGCAGCGGCAACTGCACGCGCATGGGCTCGGCCTGGCTGCGCTGGGCGCTGGCAGCGATCGATCCGATGGCCTCGTAGAACTCGCGCCGCGCCAGGCGCAGCGCGAGGTCGGGCGGACCCGATGGCGGAGCGGCGGGGCCTGCTTGATCCTGCCGGGCCGGTTCGGGCCAGCGCAAGGCCTCCGTGGCCAGCACGCGCGCGCCCCCGCGCACGCGGGCCACGAGCCGGGCCAGCCCGCGCTGCTCCCAGGCCGGCAGCACATAGCAAAAGCCCCAGGCCAGCACCGCACCGAGCAAGGTGTCCGCCAGCCGCTCACCGACCGCGAACCCGCCGGCCGGATGCGCGATGTGGGCCTGCAGCAGCGCCATCACCGTGGCCGCGACGGCCGTCACGAGGTAGCGCACATTGACGAATGCATGCGCTGCCCCCACCGCCAGCAGGAACACAGCGCCCGACAGGTAGGGCTTGTCCAGCCAGGCGAACAGCAGCACGACCAGGCATCCCAGCACGGTGCCGGACACACGCGCATCGCGCCGCGCCAGCGTCTGGTCCAGGCTGCCGCGCAACACCACGGCCACGCTCAGCACCAGCCAGTGCGGGTGCGAGGCCCATGGCTGGGCCAGCGCCAGGAAGTAGGCGATGGCCAGCGCGCAACCGCTTCGGATGGCGTGCCGCATCACGGGCGAGGCCAAGCGCAGATGGGTTCGCAAGCCCGCCAGTGGCCAGCCCTCTGGCGACACGAACAAACGCAGGTCCTTGGCCGCCAGCGGCAGGCCGGTGCGCTGCCCCTGCCAGGTTGCCAGCATATGGGCCAGGTCGTCGGCGATGTGCCGTGCCCGCTCTCCGAGCGCCACAGCCAGCGAGGCGCGCTGCGGATCGCGGCCGAAGGCTGCCAGCGCGGCCTCGAGCGCGCTGCCCTCCGCGGTGGGCGCCGCCAAAGGCCGGTCCCATTGCACGGCCTGCGCCAGACGTTCCAGCGTGCCCGCGGTGGCGTCGATCTGGGCTGCGAGCGCCAGGCGCAAACGCTCGGCCGCCCTGTCGCTGCCCAGCAGATCCAGGTCGAGCTCGCTGCCCAGCAAGGTGTCGCGCAGCGCGATCGCGTCCAACAACACGGCGATCCGGCGCTGCGCGTCCGGCGCATCGGCGGCCGCAAACAACAGGTCGCGCGCCGTCTGCAAGGTCTCGTCCAGGCGCACCTGGCGTGCCATCCAGTCCTGCAGCGGCGGTGCCCTGGGCGCCTCCAGTGGCCCCGCCGAGAGCAGCCGCGCACGCGAGCGCAGCAAGGCAGCGGTGGCGCTCACCGCGGCCCCCAGCGCCAGGGCGCCATAGCGCGGCTGCATCCAGCGCGAAACCAGCCAGGCCCACGCCAGGTAGACGCCGCCGCCCGCCGCAGTCCATGCCGCGTGCGTCAGCTGCACCAAGGCGTTTGCGGGTGGTGCGGCCGCCATCGTGAACACGATGGCCAGCACAGGCACGAAGGAAATCGGGCCGGCGCGCACGCCCCAGGCCAGCATCATGCTGCCACCGAAGGCCAGCAGGCCGATCAGCAGGCCCAGCAGCACGGTGTCGCCACGCACGGCCGTGACCAGCACGCCCGTCAACAGGCCGACGGATGCGGCCAGCGCCACGCGGCGCCATGTTCGTTCGGGCGGATTGGGTGTATCCGCAAGGCTGGCATAGATTGCGCCGCCCGAGGCCAGCAAGGCGGCCGTGGTTCCGCCGAACAGGCCCGCCAGGAGCTGTACGAGCAGCACCCCCAACGCAACCCCTATCCCATTGATGCCGTAGGCGGGCAGGCGCACCAGCCACCGGCGGCAGGCTTCCATCGCACGACGCAAGCACATCTCCTTGAAAGGACAGGGAAGCGAAATGCCAGGCTTTTCTTGCCGCGGGCTGCAGAGCCTGGCCAGACACGATTATGGCGATCCGGCGGCACAAATAAAAACGCCCAACCGATTGGTTGGGCGTTTTTGGCTGTAAGAGCCTGACGATGACCTACTTTCACACGGGAACCCGCACTATCATCGGCGCGGAGGCGTTTCACTGTCCTGTTCGGGATGGGAAGGAGTGGGACCACCTCGCTATGGTCATCAGGCATAACTTGTTGCTACCT
>DATKFT010000779.1:0-10103 GCA_035544335.1 Pseudorhodoferax sp. | reverse complement strand
GGCCCTGCCGCCGCCCGATCCACGCAGCATCCACGAATCGAGCGAGGCCCGCGAGCAGGACGAGCGCCGGCGCCTGCTGCTGCAGCACCTGGCCGAGATCGAGCGGCGCATCGAGATCGAGAACGCACGGCCCAAGCGCCGCGTGGTGAGCCCGTCCACGCGGGAAGAGGTCTACGCCGTCTACTACGACGCGCTGCGCCGCAAGGTCGAGGACCGCGGCACGCAGAACTTCCCCGAGCACAACGGCAAGAAGCTCTATGGCGAACTGGTCATGATCATCACCGTGGACCACAGCGGCCAGGTGCTGTCCACCGAGGTGGCCGAAAGCTCGGGCAACCGGCTGCTGGACCAGCGCGCGCAGGCCATCGCCCAGGCGGCCGGCCCCTACGGCAGCTTCACGCCGGCCATGCGCAGCCAGGCCGACCAGATCCTCGTGGTGTCGCGCTTTCGCTTCGCGCGCGACGCCACGCTGCAAACCAACGTCAGCGCATCGCCATGAGTTCCCGCAGGCCGCATCGGCAAGCGCAGGCCGCAGGCCAGAAGACCGGAGGTACCCCATGAATTTCGACTACTGCGTGATGGGCCATCCCGTGGCCCACAGCCGCTCGCCCTGGATCCACGCCCGCTTCGCCGAACTGACCGGCCAGGCCATGGTCTACGACCGGCTGCACGTGGAGCTGGACGGTTTCACGGCCGCGGTGCAGGCCTTTCGCGACCGCGGCGGCAAAGGCTGCAACGTGACCGTGCCGTTCAAGCTCGAAGCCGCGGCGCTGGCCACGGCGCACTCCGAACGCGCCCGGCTGGCCCAGGCCTGCAACACGCTCAAGTTCTCGTCCGAGGGCATCTACGGCGACAACACCGACGGCGCCGGCCTCGTGCAGGACATCACACAGCACGCAGGCCAGGCCATCGCCGGCCGCGCGCTGCTGCTGGTCGGTGCGGGCGGCGCCTCGGCTGGCGTGCTGGGGCCGCTGATCGCGGCCGGTGCGTCGCGCGTCGCCGTCGCCAACCGCACGATCGCCAAGGCCCAGGCACTCGTGGCGCGGCATGCCGACCTGGCCGCGCGCCATGGCTGCGAGCTGGC
Organism: Pseudorhodoferax sp.; assembly: GCA_035544335.1. Taxonomy (GTDB): domain Bacteria; phylum Pseudomonadota; class Gammaproteobacteria; order Burkholderiales; family Burkholderiaceae_C; genus Pseudorhodoferax. Next base: position 9,019 of record DATKFT010000779.1, on the reverse strand, counting down.
CGCCTGTGGCCTGGACAGCGTGGACGGGCGCTTCGACATCGTCGTCAACGCCAGCGCCAGCAGCCTGGCCGGCGCCGGCGTGCCGGTGCCGGCCGGCGTGCTGGCCGACGGCGCGCTGGCCGTGGACATGATGTACGGCCCCGCGGCCGCCCCGTTCCTGGCCTGGGCGAGCGCGCACGGCGCGCGCGCACGCGACGGCCTGGGCATGCTGGTCGAGCAGGCGGCCGAGTCCTTTGCGCTGTGGCGCGGCGTGCGCCCCCCGTCGGCACAGGTGCTCGCGGAGCTGCGCGCCGTCGTGGACGCGGCATGAACCAGGCTGCGTGGCGCGGCGCCAGGGCGGATTGACATGCGTGCGTTGGGCCGCTGGCTGCTGCTGTTCGCCGTCGCCGCACTCGCGCTGCAGCTGTTCTTCGTGGGACGCATCGCGCTGATGGCGGTGCTGGCGCCGCAATCCACCGCGTTCCAGCGCTCGGAGGCCTGGCGCTTGGCCACCACGGGCGACGGCGTCCGCTGGAGCCAGCACTGGGTCGACGCGGACCGGATCTCGGACCACCTCAAGCGCGCCGTGATCGCGTCGGAGGACTCCGGTTTTCCCGACCACGACGGCGTGGACTGGCAGGCCATGGAAAAGGCCTGGGAGAAGAACGAACAGGCCGCCGCGCGCGCGGGCCGGCCCAACGCCAAGCCGGCCAAGATCGTCGGCGGCTCGACCATCACCCAGCAACTGGCCAAGAACCTGTTCCTGTCCGGCGAGCGCACGCTGTTGCGCAAGGGCCAGGAGTTCGTGCTCACGCTGATGCTCGAGACCCTGCTGGACAAGCGCCGCATCCTCGAGATCTACCTCAACAGCGTGGAATGGGGTGAAGGCGTGTTCGGCGCCGAAGCCGCCGCACGCCACTACTACAAGAAGAGCGCGGCCCAGCTCAGCGCCTACGAAGCGGCCAGGCTGGCCGTCATGCTGCCGCGCCCGCGCCACTACGAGAAGCTGCCCAACTCGCCCTACCTGGCCAGCCGCGCGCGCACCATCGTCGCACGCATGGGCGGCGTGGCGCTGCCATGAGTGCTGCCCGGCCGCCAGCAGGCGATCGCACCGCAGGCGAAGCCGAAGATGCGCCAGAGCGCAGCGCCGGGCCGCCCCAAGGTGCTCAGCACCGCAGCGCGCAACACGAAGACACACCGGTGAACACCGTTGGTGACGCGCAGCGGCCAGCCGACGGCGCGCGCCGGGCCTGCCGCGCGCTGTCCAAGGCGGCGCCATGACGGGCGGCACGCGCGCCAAGCTCGTCGGCTGGCTGCTGCTGGGCCTGGTGCGGCTGCTGACCGGTGCCCAGGCGCGTTGGTGGGGCTGCCCGCCCAAGGCCGAGCAGCGCATCTACTTCGCCAACCACCAGAGCCACGCCGACCTGGTCATGATCTGGGCCGCACTGCCGGCCGAGCTGCGCGGCATCACGCGCCCGATCGCCGCCAAGGACTACTGGACCAAGACGCCGCTGCGGCAGTGGATCACGACGGCCGTGTTCAACGCCGTCTATGTGGACCGCGAGCGCAGCGAGGGCCAGGACCCGCTCGTCCCGCTCGTGCAGGCGCTGGACGCGGGCGATTCCATCATCCTGTTCCCCGAGGGCACGCGCGGCCATGCCGAGGAGCCGCAGGCCTTCAAGGCCGGGCTGTACAAGCTCGCGCTGCGCTTTCCGCAGGTGGTGCTGGTGCCGGCCTGGATCCACAACGTGCAGCGCGTGATGCCCAAGGGCGAGGTCGTGCCCGTGCCCATCCTGTGCTCGGTGACCTTCGGCGTCCCCATGCAGCTGCAGCCCGACGAAGCACGCCAGGACTTCCTGGCCCGCGCGCGCGACGCCGTGATCGCGCTGCGAGACGTATGAGCACCGCCACGCCGCCCCCAGGTGCTCCGCACCGCAGCGCACAGCGCGAAGCGGCGCCCGTCAGCGCCGCGGATCCTCGCCCCAGGCATGTGCACGCGCCGCGCGCGGCAGGCAGGCTGGCGCCATGAACGCCTGGCTGCGCAGCCTCACGCCCTCCGAGCAGGTCGGTGCGCTGTTCGTGCTCGTGTTCGGCCTGCTGTTCCTCGTCACAGGGCTGCTGGTCACGCTGTCGGTGCGCAGCCGCCACGAAGGCGACGAAGCCCGCGCCGCCGCACATGCCGACTGGTTCGCACTGCTCAAGACCAGCTGGCTCATGGTCAGCGTGTTCTGGACCGGCTGGGTGCTGGGCGAGACGGCCGCCACCGTGCTGTTCGCGCTCGTGGCCTTTCTCGCGCTGCGCGAGTTCATCACCTTGTCGCCCACGCGGCGCGGCGACCACCGCAGCCTGGTGATGGCCTTCTTCGTCGTGCTGCCCGTGCAGTTCTGGCTCGTGGCCAGCAAGCGCTTCGATCTGTTCACGGTGTTCATCCCGGTCTATGTGTTCCTGGCCATCCCCGTGGTCAGCGCGCTGGCGGACGATCCGCAGCGCTTCCTGGAGCGCAACGCCAAGCTGCAATGGGGCATCATGGTCTGCGTGTACGGCCTCTCGCACGTGCCCGCGCTGCTGCTGCTGAACCTGCGTGGCTACGAGGGCCGCGGCGCCTTCCTGGTGTTCTTCCTCGTGCTCGTGGTGCAGACCTGCATGCTGGTCCAGCACCTGGCGGCCCGCCGCTTCCCGCGGCCACCGGCCGCGCCCAACGTGAGCCGCAGCTTCAACTGGGCCACCTGGGCCATCGCGGTGCTCGCGGCCAGCAGCCTCGGGGTGCTGCTGTCGGCCATCACGCCCTTCAAGCCGCTGGAGACACTGGCCATGGGCAGCATTGCCTGCGTCGCCGGCAGCATGGGGCACCTGGTCATGAAGGCGCTCAAGCGCGACCGCGGCGTCACCAACTGGGGCGCGCAGGGCCGCTCCGTGACCGGCGCCAACGGCCTGCTCGACCGCGTGGATGCGCTGTGCTTCGCGGCGCCCGTGTTCTTCCACTCGGCGCGCTGGTACTTCGGCGCATGATGCCCGCACGACCGCCCGCAGGGGCCCGCACCGCAGGCGAAGGTACATCCGCATGAGAATCCTGGGCATCGACCCCGGCCTGCAGACCACGGGCTTCGGTGTCATCGACACCGACGGCGCACGCCTGCACTACGTGGCCAGCGGCACGATCCGCACCACCGCGCACGAAATGGGCAACCTGCCGGCGCGGCTCAAGGTGCTGTTCGACGGCATCGGCGAGATCACCGAGCGCTACGCGCCGCAGACCTCTTCGGTGGAGATCGTGTTCGTCAACGTGAACCCCCAGTCCACGCTGCTGCTGGGCCAGGCGCGCGGGGCCTGCGTGACGGCCCTGGTCGCGCACGGCCTGCCCGTGGCCGAATACACGGCGCTGCAGATGAAGAAGGCCGTGGTCGGCACGGGCCGCGCCGACAAGAGCCAGGTGCAGGAAATGGTCAAGCGCCTGCTGCAGCTGCCAGGGCTGCCCGGCAAGGATGCGGCCGACGCGCTGGGCCTGGCGATCACGCACGCGCACGTGGGCCAGGCCATGGCGCGGCTGGCCGCCGTGACCCCGCTGCAGCGCAGCGTGACCGGCATGTACCGGGGCGGACGCACGCGCTGAACGCGCGCCCCCCGGCGCGCAGTCTGGGGGCCCGCGTCCGACAACTGGACCACACGCGAGCCGACAGACGCCCCGCACGGCCACCGGTAGCCTGGGCGCGTCGGTCTGCCACACGGGACCGACGCTCTGCACGCGAGGATCCGCCATGCCGCTTCTGATCAATGTCCTTGGCGCCGTCATGGCACTTCTGGGTCTCTCGCTGGCGGGCGGCGGCATCTTGCTGCTGCGCCATGGCGGCAGCCCCTACTACCTGGTCGCCGGGCTGGCGCTGCTGGCCAACGCGGTGCTGCTGTGGCGGCGCTCCGTCCATGTGCTGGGCCTGTTCGCCGCCATCCTGGGGCTGTCGCTGGCCTGGGCGCTCTGGGAGGCCCAGGGCCTGGACTGGTGGCCGATGGCCACACGCCTGGGCCTGTACTTCGTGATCGCCTTGCTGCTGCTGCTGCCCGGCGTGCGCCGGCCTTTGGGCGCGCGCCGCCCGGGTGCCGGCACGGCGCGCACGCTGCAGCGTTCGTCCTGGAGCCTGGCGGCGGTGGCGGTGCTGACGCTGGCCTTGTCGCTCGTGGCCTTCACGCGCGACCCGCACGATCTGTCGGGCGCGCTGCCGGCGGCCGACGCGATTGCGGCGGCGCCCTCCGGTGCCGACGTGCCCGACGGCGAATGGCATGCCTACGGCCGCACGGGCTACGGCCAACGCTACTCGCCGCTGCAGCAGATCACGGCCGGTAATGTGGGCCAGCTCGCGCTGGCCTGGCAGTACCGGACCGGCGATGTGCGCGGGCGCGCCGGCGACCCCGAGGAAACCACCTACGAGGTCACGCCGCTCAAGATTGGCGACAAGCTGATCCTGTGCACGCCGCACCAGGTCGCGATCGCGCTGGACGCGACCACCGGCCAGCAGCTCTGGCGCTACGAGCCCAGCCTGCGGACGCCGCTGGCGGTCCAGCACATGACCTGCCGGGGCCTGTCCTACCAGCCGCATTCCACGCCGCCCGCGCAGCCGCTGGCGGTGGCGGACGACCCGCTCGCCACCCGGCTGGGCCAGCCCATCGCCGCGAAGAACGGCCCCGTGGACGCGGCCTGCACCGCCAAGCTCTTCCTGCCGACCGCGGACGGCCGTGTGATCGCGCTGAACCCGGACACCGGCCATGTCTGCTCGCAATTCGGGCAGGGCACGGGCCAGGTCAACCTCTACCAGCACATGCCCAACGCGAACCCGGGCTCGTACTACTCGACCTCGCCGCCCGTCGTGAGCGGCAATCTGCTGATCGTGGCCGGCACCGTGCTGGACAACGCGTCCACGAAGGAAGAATCGGGCGTGATCCGCGCCTTCAATGCGGAAACCGGCGCGCTGGTCTGGAACTGGGATTCGGGCAACCCCGCCAGCACCGCGCCGCTGGCCGCAGGCCAGTTCTACACGGCCAACTCGCCCAACAGCTGGTCGGTCGCCAGCGTCGACGAGAAGCTGGGCCTGGCCTATTTCCCCATGGGCAACCAGCCGCCCGACCAGTGGGGCGGCGCGCGCAGCCCGGCCAGCGAGCAGCATTCCAGCGCCGTGGTCGCGCTCGAGATCGCCACGGGCAAGCCACGCTGGGTATTCCAGACCGTGCACCACGACCTGTGGGACTACGACGTGCCCGCGCAGCCCGTGCTCGTGGACCTCACGGTCGGCGGGCGCAGCGTGCCCGCGCTGGTGCAGCCGACCAAGCAGGGCGAGCTGTTCGTGCTGGACCGCGCCACCGGGCAGCCGCTGCTGCCGGTGACCGAGGTGGCCGCACCGCAGGGAGCGGCCAAGGGCGATCACACCGCGCCCACGCAGCCCCGCTCGGCCATCTCGTTCGAGCCGCCCGTGCTGCACGAGCGCGACATGTGGGGCGCCACGCTCGTGGACCAGATGCTGTGCCGCATCGCGTTCAAGAAGCTGCGCTACGAGGGGCGGTTCACACCGCCGTCCGAGCAGGGCTCGCTGATCTTCCCGGGCAACTTCGGCGTCTTCAACTGGGGCAGCATCGCGGTGGACCCGGTGCGCCAGATCGCGTTCACGACCCCGACCTACCTCGCATTCACGTCCCAGCTCGTGCCGCGCACGGACGACAGCACGCTGCTCGTGGGCCAGCCGCCACGCGACGGCCTGCCGGCCTTGAACGAGAACTTCGGCGCGCCCTACGCGGCCCGCATGGCGGCCTTCCTGTCGCCGCTGGGCATCCCCTGCACCGAGCCGCCCTGGGGCTATGTGGCCGGCGTGGACCTGCGCACGGGCCAGGTCGCCTGGCGCCACCGCAACGGCACCGTGCGCGACGAGACGGTGCTGCCGGTCTGGTTCAAGATGGGCGTACCCAACATCGGCGGGCCCATCGTCACGGCGGGCGGCCTGGCCTTTCTGTCCAGCACCATGGACTATTACGTGCGCGCCTACGACGTGGGCAGCGGCCGGCAACTCTGGCAGGACCGGCTGCCGGCCGGCGCCCAGGCCACGCCCATGAGCTACGAGGGCAAGGACGGCCGGCAGTACCTGCTGGTGGTGGCCGGTGGCCACGGTTCGACCGGCACCAAGCCGGGCGACTACATCCGCGCCTACGCGCTGCCGAAGTAGCGCAGGCGCGCGACCTTGCGGAGCCCTGCGCGGCCGCTCAGGCGATGCGTTCGAGCACCAGCACCGCGAAGAAGCCGAACGCGGCCAGCAGCGTCCATTTGAGCGTGAGCAGCCCCCAGCGCTTGTAATGGGGGCGGCCCGTGCCCGCGTAGAACGCGAACATCACGCCAGCGGCCAGCAGCAGGAAGAAGATCGCGAAGCGGAACAGCAGCATCGGTGCGGCGCCCTACCAGGCCCGTGCCGGCTGGGCGAAGCCCTTGGGCGCCTTGCGCTCGTCGTCGAAGCTCGTGATCTCGTAGCGCTCGGGATGGGCCAGCAGCTCGCGCAGCAGCTTGTTGTTCATGGCATGGCCCGAGCGGAAGGCACTGTAGGCCGCCAGCAGCGGCTTGCCGACGATGTACAGGTCGCCCATGGCGTCGAGGATCTTGTGCTTGACGAACTCGTCGTCGTAGCGCAGGCCGTCGGCATTGAGCACCTTGTAGTCGTCCATGACGATGGCGTTGTCCAGCCCGCCGCCCAGGGCCAGGCCGTTGGCGCGCATCATTTCCACGTCCTTGGTGAAGCCGAAGGTGCGCGCACGCGCGATGTCGCGTGCATAGGAACCGCTGGACAGGTCGAACTCCACGCGCTGGCCCGTGGAGTCCACGGCCGGGTGGTCGAAGTCGATCTCGAAGCTCAGCTTGAAGCCGTGGTAGGGCTCGAGCCGCGCCCACTTGAGGTTGGCGCCCTCGCCTTCGCGCACTTCCACCGTTTGGATGACGCGGATGAAGCGGCGTGGCACGCGCTGCAGCTCGATGCCCGCGCTTTGCAGCAGGAACACGAAGGACGCGGCCGAGCCGTCGAGGATGGGCACCTCTTCGGCGCTGATGTCCACGTAGAGGTTGTCCAGCCCCAAGCCCGCGCAGGCCGACATGAAGTGCTCCACCGTGTGCACCTTGGCGCTGCCGTTGGCGATGGTGGAAGCCAGCCGCGTGTCGCTGACGGCCGCGGCGTTGACCGGGATGTCCACGGGTTCGGGCAGGTCGACGCGGCGGAACACGATGCCGGTGTCTGGCTGGGCCGGGCGCAGCGTCAACTCCACCCGCTGGCCGCTGTGCAGACCCACGCCTACGGCCTTGGTGATGGACTTGATGGTTCGTTGCGCAAGCATGGCCGGGATTTTAGATGGCAAGACGCCTGCCAGCGCCCTGCAAGGCCATCGCGCGCACGATCACGGCGATCAGAAGAATCAATGCGGCCGCGTGACCCGCCCCAGATCCGGGGGCCGCGGAGCAGGCCATGCCAGCAGCCGCCGCGGAACTGGCTCTGCCAGGCCGCTGGCGGCGCCCCCTGGGGGGTATCGGACTTCTACACGCAGTGAGAAGTCCAGACGGGGGAGAGCCTGTCAATCCGCCTGCTTGCGCAGGAACGCCGGGATCTCGTAGTCGTCCATGCCGCCCGACGACAGCGCATCCACGCGCGCCGTGGCCTGCGTGCGGTTGGGCGTGCGCCACACCGCCGGGCCGCGCAGCGACTCGTAGTCGGGCTGCGCACCACCGCCCACGGCCGCGCTGGCCATGTTCAGCGTCGGGATCGCGAAGCCCTGGCCATCGGTGCCGTTGCGCTGCACGACCTGCAGCGGCGGCGCCATGCGGCGCTGGTTGCGCGCCAGGCCGGTCGCGACCACGGTCACGCGGATCTGGTCGCCGAGGCTTTCGTCGTAGGCCGTGCCGTAGATCACATGCGCTTCGGCCGAGGCGTAGGCGCGGATGGTGTTCATGGCCAGGCGCGATTCGGACAGCTTGAGCGAACCCTTGGCCGCCGTGATCAGCACCAGCACGCCCTTGGCGCCGGACAGGTCGATGCCTTCCAGCAGCGGGCAGGCCACGGCCTGCTCGGCCGCGATGCGCGCGCGGTCGGGGCCGGCGGCCAGGGCCGTGCCCATCATGGCCTTGCCGGGCTCGCCCATCACCGTGCGCACGTCTTCGAAGTCGACGTTGACATGGCCGGGCACATTGATGATTTCGGCGATGCCGCCCACGGCGTTCTTGAGCACGTCGTTGGCATGGGCGAAGGCTTCGTCCTGCGTCGCGTCGTCGCCCATGACCTCGAGCAGCTTCTCGTTGAGCACCACGATCAGCGAGTCGACGTTGGCCTCCAACTCGGCCAGGCCGGCGTCGGCGTTGGACATGCGCTTGGGGCCTTCGAAGTCGAAGGGCTTGGTGATCACGCCGACGGTCAGGATGCCCATCTCCTTGGCCACGCGCGCGATGACGGGGGCCGCACCGGTGCCCGTGCCGCCGCCCATGCCGGCCGTGATGAACAGCATGTGCGCGCCACTGATGCTCTGGCGGATGTCGTCGATGGCCGCCTCGGCCGACTCGCGGCCCTTCTCGGGTTTGCTGCCCGCGCCCAGGCCCGTGGTGCCGAGCTGGATGGTCTTGTGCGCTGCGCTGCGGGCCAGTGCCTGTGCGTCGGTGTTGGCGCTGATGAATTCCACGCCTTGGACCGAGCAGCCGATCATGTGTTCGACCGCGTTGCCGCCGCCACCGCCGACGCCGATGACCTTGATCTGCGTGCCGAGGTTGAACTCTTCGACTTCAATCATTTCGATGGGCATGTTCTTCTCCTTCAATCTCAAAAAATAGTGCAGTTGCCTGAGGTATTCGTTTGTTGGTGCGCTTGTGTCGTTCGCGGGGCGGCGGGTGCGGACTTCGCCATCGCCCGCCATCGCCGGCATGCCGGGGACTGGCGCGCGCCCGCCATCGGGGCCAGCCTGTTCGTGGGATTCGGTGTGACACGGCTGCGCCTCAGAAGTTGCCAATGAACCAGTCTTTGACGCGGCCCATGGCGGTCTTCAT
>DATKFT010000778.1:0-7809 GCA_035544335.1 Pseudorhodoferax sp. | reverse complement strand
GCCAGCGCAGCGGGCGTGGCCAGCGCATCGACATCCCGATGTTCGAGACCATGGTGGGCTTCGTGCTGTCCGACCACCTGGCCGGGCGCAGCTTCGAGCCGCCGCTGGACGCCGGCGGCTACGCGCGGCTGCTCTCGCATGGCCGGCGCCCCTATCCCACGCAGGACGGCCATGTCTGCGCGCTGATCTACACCGACAAGCAGTGGCGCAGCTTCCTGCGCCTGCTGGGCCGCGAGTCCGAGATGGACAGCGATCCGCGCCTGGCCAGCCTCAACACGCGCACCGCGCATGTGGACGCGCTGTACGCCGAGGTCGGGCGCATCCTGGCCACGCGCAGCACGGCCCACTGGCTGGACAGCCTGGAGGCCGCCGACATCCCGGCCATGCCCGTGCACGACCTGGACTCGGTGTTCGACGACCCGCACCTGGTGGCCACGGGCTTCTTCGGCCACGAGGACCATCCCAGCGAAGGCCGGCTGCGCACCATGCGCCACGCCGCGCGCTGGTCGCGCACGCAGCCCGCCGCCAGCCGGCCCGCGCCCCGCCAGGGCCAGCACAGCGCCGAGGTGCTGCGCGAGGCGGGCTTCGGCCCCGACGAGATCGCCGCGCTGCGCGACAGCGGCGCGGTCCGCATGGACGAACCCCAGGAGTGAGCATGCCCTTCGACACCACCGCCGAGCAGAACGCCATCCGCGAAGCCGTCGTGCAGTCCTGCGCGCCCTTCGGCGAGGACTACTGGCTGGCGCGCGACCACACGGGCGAGTTTCCGCACGACTTCTACGCCGCCATGGCCCGCGCCGGCTGGCTGGGCATCGCCATCCCCGAGGCCTATGGCGGCTCGGGCCTGGGCGTGACCGAGGCCGCGCTCATGATGCAGACCGTGGCCGAGACCGGGGCCTGCATGAGCGGCTGCGCGGCCTTCCACATCAACATCTTCGGCCTCATGCCCATCGTGGTGTTCGGCACCGAGGCGCAGAAGCAGCGCTTCCTGCCGCCCATCGTGCAGGGCAAGCTGAAGTCCTGCTTCGGCGTGACCGAGCCCAACACCGGCCTCAACACCACGAAGCTCAAGACCCGCGCCGTGCGCCAGGGCGACCGCTACGTGGTGCACGGGCAGAAGGTCTGGATCTCCACGGCCCAGGTGGCCGACAAGATACTGCTGCTGGCGCGCACCACGCCCATCGAGGAATGCAAGAGCCACAGCCACGGGCTGTCGCTGTTCTACACCGACCTGGACCGCAGCAAGATCGCCGTGCGGCTGATCGACAAGATGGGCCGCAAGGCCATCGACTCCAACGAGCTGTTCATCGACGGGCTGGAGATCCCCGTGGAGGACCGCATCGGCGAAGAGGGCCAGGGCTTCAAGTACATCCTGCACGGCATGAACCCCGAGCGCGTGCTGCTCGGTGCCGAGGCCATCGGCATCGGCCGCGCGGCGCTGCGCAAGGCCGCGGCCTATGCGAGCGAGCGCGTGGTGTTCGACCGGCCGATCGGGCAGAACCAGGCCATCCAGCACCCGCTGGCCGCGAACTGGATGGAGCTGGAGGCCGCGCAGCTGATGATGCGCAAGGCCGCCTGGCTCTACGACCAGGGCCGCGACTGCGGCGCCGAGGCCAACGCCACCAAGTACCTGGGCGCCGAGGCCGGCTACCACGCCTGCGAGCGCGCCATCCTCACGCATGGCGGCTTCGGCTACGCCAAGGAGTACCACGTGGAGCGCTACCTGCGCGAGGTCATGATCGCGCGCATCGCGCCGGTCAGCCGCGAAATGATCCTGTCCTACATCGCCGAGCGCGTGCTGGGCATGCCCAAGTCGTATTGACATGGGGCATCCCCCCAGGCGGCTTCGCTGCTCCCCCCCTCTGCTGCGCGAAGGGGGGCTGAGCCCGGACTCAAAAGGTCCGGTGGACCTTTTGAGACTGGCGAAGGGCCGGGCCACTGGCCCGGCGCGGCCTGCAAGGCCTCCCCAGCGGCCTGGCAGAGCCAGCTCCGCGGGTGTCCACGAAGGGCCCTCGCTGCGCGCGTCGGCGCAGGCGGCCGGGTGAAGGGCCGCACCACATCACCAAGAGAGGAGACACGGGTATGCATGGTCAGGGAATGGTTCAGGACAAGGTGGTCATCGTCACGGGGGCAGGCACCGGCATCGGCCGCGCCATCGCGCTGGCGATGGCGGCCGAGGGGGCGAAGGTCGTCGTCAACGACATCGGCACCGGCTTGACGGGCGAGGGGCGCGACACGGCGCCGGCACAGGAAGTCGTGCAGGCCATCGTGCAGCGTGGCGGCCAGGCGGTCGCCAGCACCGACAGCGTGGCCGACGCCAGCGCGGCCGAGCGCATCGTGCAGACGGCGGTGTCGCACTTCGGGCGCGTGGACTGCGTGGTGAACAACGCCGGCATCCTGCGCGACCGCATCTTCCACCAGCTCAGCGTGGCCGACTGGGAGGCCGTGATCCAGGTGCATCTGCACGGCGCCTTCTACATGAGCAAGGCGGCGGCGCCGCATTTCAAGGAACAGGGCGCGGGCAGCCTGGTCCACATGACCTCGACCTCGGGCCTGGTCGGCAACCTGGGCCAGGCCAACTACGCCGCCGCCAAGCTGGGCATCGTGGCGCTGTCCAAGTCGATCGCGCTGGACATGGCGCGCTTCAACGTGCGCTCCAACTGCATCTCGCCCTTCGCCTGGAGCCGCATGACCAGCTCGGTGCCGGGCGACACGCCGGAGAAGGCCGCGCGCAATGCGCGCAACCAGCAGATGACGCCCGAGAAGATCGCACCCGTGGCGGTCTACCTGGCCAGCGACGCGGCACGCGAGGTGAATGCCCAGGTGTTTGCCGTGCGCCACAACGAGATCTTCCTCATGAGCCAGCCGCGGCCGTTGCGTTCCACGCACCGCAGCGAGGGCTGGACGCCGCAGAGCGTGGCGGCACAGGCGATGCCGGCGCTGCGCGCCTCCTTCGTCGGCATGGAGCGTTCCAGCGACGTGTTTGCCTGGGATCCCGTATGAGCGCCGCCCGGCCGCCCGAAGGCGCTCGCACCGCAGGCGAAGCCGAAGGTACCCCAGTGAGCGCCGCCCGGCCGCCCGAAGGCGCTCAACACCGCAGCGCGCAGCGCGAAGGGAGTCCAGTCGGCGGGCTGCAGAGCTTGCTGGCCCCGGCCAGCGTCGCCGTGGTCGGCGCCTCGTCCGACCCGCAGCGCATCGGCGGCCGGCCGATCGCCTGGATGCGGCGTGCCGGCTTCGCGGGCGCCATCTACCCCGTCAACCCGGGCCGCGAGGAGGTCCAGGGGCTGCGCGCCTATGCCTCGGTCGCGGCGCTGCCCGAGGCGCCCGAGGCCGCGATCGTGGCCGTGCCGTCGCCGCTGGTGCTGGAGACGATCGCGGCGCTCGGTGCGCGCGGCGTGCGCGCCGCCGTGGTGTTCTCCGCCGGCTTCGCCGAGGTGCCGGGCGGCGACGGCGCAGCGCAGCAGCAGCAACTGGTGGCGGCGGCGCGGCGCCACGGCATGCGCATGCTGGGGCCGAACTGCCTGGGCCTGTTCAACGCCGACATCGGCTGGTACCCCACGTTCTCGAGCGCGTTCGAGGGCGGCTGGCCGCTGCCGGGCCGCGTCGGCGTCGTGACCCAGTCGGGCGCCTTCGGTTCGCACCTGGTCTGCCTGGCGCGCGCGCGCGGCCTGGGCACGCCCAAGCTGGTGACGACCGGCAACGAGGCCGACATCGGCGTGGGCGAGATCGTCCAGGCCTACGTGGACGACCCGGACATCGACGTGATCGCCGCCTATGCCGAAGGCATCAAGGAGTCGGCCACCTTCGTCGCCGCGCTGGCGGCCGCGCGGCGTGCGCGCAAACCGGTCGTGATGCTCAAGGTCGGCCGCAGCGTGCTGGGCCACAGCGCCGCGCAGTCGCACACCGCGTCCATCGCGGGCGACGATGCCGTCACCGATGCCGTGCTGCGCGAGTTCGGTGTGCTGCGCGTGCGCTCGGCCGAGGAGCTGCTGGACCTGGCCTACACCGCCACGCGCCGCATCTACCCGGTCGGCAACACGCTGGGCGTGATGACCATCAGCGGCGGCGTCGGCGTGCTGATCAGCGACACTGCCGAGGACGCCGGGCTGGCCATGCCGCCCATGCCCGAAGCCTCGCAGCGCAAGCTGCGCGCGCTGCTGCCCTATGCCTCGCCGGCCAATCCGGTGGACTGCACGGCGCAGGCGGTGAACGACCCGACGCTGGTGCGCAGCTTTCTGCGCGAGATGGTGGAGGCGGGGGGGTACCGGTCGGTGCTGAGCTTCTATGCGCAGATCGCCGACGTGCCGGGCATCGGCGACCAGTTGCTGCAGGACCTGGCGCAGGTGCGCGCCGAGCACCCGGACCGGCTGTTCGCCGTCTCGGCCACGATGTCGCCCGAGCGCGTGCGGGCCTATGACGCGCAGGGCATCGTGGTGCTGGAGGACGCGACGCGCGCCACGCATGCGATCGCCGCCATGGGGTGGCTGGGCGAGAGCTTCGCGCGCGAGCGCCCGGCCTTGGCGCCCGAGGGTGGCCCGCTCGCGGTGCCGCAGGGCCAGCTGAGCGAGGCGCAGGCCAAGGACTGGCTGTCGGCCCAGGGCATCGCGGTGGCGCCCGAGCGCAGCTGCGCCACGGTGGAGGCGGCCGTGCAGGCGGCGCAGGCGCTGGGCTGGCCCGTGGTCATGAAGATCCTGTCGCCCGACATCGCGCACAAGACCGAGATCGGCGGCGTGCTGCTGGGCGTGGACAGCGCGCTTGCGGTGCGCGAGGGCTTCGATCTGCTGCTGACGCGGGCGGCGGCCCACGCCCCGCAGGCGCGCATCGAGGGCGTGCTGGTCGCGCGGCAGCTGTCCGGCGGCACCGAGTGCATCCTGGGCATCCAGCGCGACCCGGTGTTCGGGCCGGTCGCCGTGTTCGGCCTGGGCGGCATCTTCGTGGAGGCGATGCGCGACGTCGTGCTGCGCCGCTGCCCCTTCGACGAGGAGGATGCGCTGGCCATGGTCTTGGCCATCCGCGCCGCCTCGGTGCTGACCGGCCTGCGCAGCCGCCCGCCGGCCGACGTGCAGGCGCTGGCGCGCATGTTGTCGCGCCTGTCCATCCTCGCGCACCGCGCGGGGCCGGCGCTGCAGTCCATCGACCTCAACCCGGTGCTGGTGTTGCCCGAGGGCCAGGGCGCGTATGCGCTCGACGCGCTGGTGCAGACCACGGTGCCCGACATGCAGAAAGCACCGTCATGAACAGCCGCTACGACTTCTCCGGCCACACCGTGTTCGTCTCGGGCGGCACCAGTGGCATCAACCTGGGCATTGCCGATGCCTACGCCCAGGCCGGCGCCCGCGTCGCCGTCATGAGCCGCAACGCCGAGCGCGTCGAGGCCGCGCGCGCCCAGCTGGCCCGGCATGGCGGCGAGGTCATGGGTCTGGTGGGCGACGTGCGCGACTACGCGGGCGTGCACGAGGTGCTGGCCAGCGTGCACGCGCGCTTGGGCGACATCGACGTGCTGGTGTCGGGCGCGGCCGGCAACTTCCTCGCACCGGCACTGGGCATGTCGGCCAACGGCTTCAAGACCGTGGTGGACATCGACTTGAACGGCACCTTCCACGTGCTGCGCGCGGCGCACGCGTTCCTGCGCAAGCCCGGGGCGTCCATCGTCAACATCACGGCGCCGCAGTCCTTCAACCCGGCGCCGCTGCAGATCCATGCCTGCGCTGCCAAGGCCGGTGTCGACCAGATCATGCGCGTGCTGGCCATGGAGTGGGGCGGCCACGGCATCCGCGTGAACTCGATCTCGCCCGGGCCGATCGAGGGCACGGAAGGCGTGTCGCGGCTGATCTCGGAGAGCGCCCGCGCCAGCATGGCCGGCCGCGTGCCGCTGCGCCGGCTCGGGCAGCTGGCCGACATCGCGGCGATGGCGCTGTTCCTCGGTTCGTCGGACGCGAGCTACATCACGGGCGCGCTGATCCCGGTGGACGGCGGCATCGCGCTGCTGGGCGCGCGCAACTATGCGGTGGACGCCTGCGAGCAGTTGCAGGCCCTGCACCCCACGCCCTGAGCGCCAGGCCCTTTCCCCGCAAGACGCAGACCACCAGGAGACCACATGTCCGTTCTGATCCGCACCGCACGCGCCGCCGCGGCTTGTGTGCTGGCCGCCGCCGGCCTGGCACAGGCCGCCTATCCCGACAAGCCGATCAAGCTCATCGTGCCCTATGCGCCGGCCGGCATCACCGACAACCTCGCGCGGGCGCTGGCCGAGGGCGTGGGCCGCGAGCTCAAGCAAGCCATCATCGTGGAGAACCGGGCCGGGGCCGGCGCCGTCGTGGGCACGGGGGCCGTGGCGCGCGCCGCAGGCGATGGCTACACGCTGCTCATGGCGACCAACGGCAACATGGTGTTGACGCCGCTCCTGACCAAGAAGCTGCCCTATGACGTGCAGCGCGACCTGCGCGTGATCGCGATCGTGGCCGAGGTGCCGACCGTGGTCGTCACCAACCCGCAGGTGCCGGCGCAGGACCTGCGCAGCTTTGCGGCCTACGGCAAGGCCAACCCGGGCAAGATCAACTTCGCCTCGCTGGGCCAGGGCAATGTGCTGTTTCTGACGGCCAAGAAGATCGAGTCCGAGCTCGGTGTGCCCATGACCGAGGTGCCTTACAAGGGCAGCATGCCGGCGCTGACGGCTTTGCTCGGCAACGACGTGCAGCTCTATGTGGACGTGCTGCCCGGCGCGCTGCCCTTCATCCAGTCCGGCAAGCTCAAGGCCTTGGGCGTGCCCATGGAAAAGCGCCTGCCCTGGCTGCCCGATGTGCCCACGCTGCAGGAGTCGGGCTACGACAAGTTCCATGCCGCGAGCTGGCTGGGCCTGGCCGTGCCGGCGACCACGCCGCCCGAGGTGGTGTTGGCGCTGCAGGAGGCGATCGCGCGCTTCACGCGTGACGAGGGCTTTCGCGCCACCTTCACCAGGGCCGGCGTGCTGGTGCAGCCCAGCGTGGACAACGCCGAGGTCGAGGCCTACTTGAAGGCCGACCGCGAGCGCTGGGGCGCGCTGATCCGCCAGTACAACATTTCCCTCGATTGATGCCGCCACACCAGGAGCAGACGACATGACCACAGGCCCTCTGATCAGCGAACGGCATGGTGCGGTGCTCGCGCTGCAGCTCAACCAGCTGGACAACCGCAACGCCATCGGCGCGGAGATGAAGGTGGCGCTCGCGGAACAGGCGCGGCGCTTCTGCGACGACGCCACGCTGCGCTGCCTGCTGCTGACGGGCACCGGTGACACCTTTTGCGCCGGCGGCGACCTGCGCAACATGACGACGGACTGCAGCACGGTGGGCACGCGCGAGCGCATGGCGCTGACACACCAGGCCTTCGAGCTGCTGGTGGCGGCGGAGAAGCCCGTCATCGTGGCCGTGAACGGCGCCGCCGTCGGGGGCGGCCTGTCGCTGGCCATGATCGGCGACATGGTCATCGCCTCGCAGGACGCGTATTTCATGGCCGGTTTCCCCAAGGTGGGGGTGCTGCCCGACGTGGGCGTTCTCTACCACCTGCCGCGCGCCGTGGGCATGGTGCAGGCCAAGGACATCCTGCTGACCAACCGGCGCATCGACGCCGACGAGGCCAAGGCCATCGGCCTGGTCAGCCGTGTGCTGCCGCAGGCCGGCTTCTTCGAGGCCGCGCTGGCGCTGGCGACCCAGGTGGCGCAAGGGCCGTCGGTCAGCATGGGCCTGGCCAAGGCGCTCATGAACGGTGGCTACAAGGACAGCTTTCCCGAGTTCCTGCTCAAGGAAAGCATGGCCCAGGCCGTGGTGTTCG
>DATKFT010000777.1:0-5218 GCA_035544335.1 Pseudorhodoferax sp. | reverse complement strand
TGCAGGGCGGAGTGGACACCACCATCCTGTCGCAAAAGATCATCGAGGGCGCCGACAGCTTCCCGCTGCTCGCGATCCCGTTCTTCATGCTGGCCGGCGAGCTCATGAACGCGGGCGGCATCTCCAAGCGCATCGTCAGCTTCGCGCTGGCCTTCGTGGGCCACATCCGCGGCGGCCTGGGCATCGTGGCCATCGTGGCCGCCGTCATCATGGCGGCGATCTCGGGCTCGGCCGCCGCCGACGCCGCGGCGCTGGCCACCATGCTGATCCCCATGATGCGCCAGGCCGGCTACAACATCCCGCGCTCGGCGGGCCTGATCTCGGCGGGCGGCGTCATCGCGCCCGTGCTGCCGCCGTCCATCGGCATGATCATGTTCGGCGTCGTGGCCAACGTGTCCATCGGCAAGCTGTTCATGGCCGCCATCGTGCCGGGCCTGCTGATGGGGCTCTCCCTGCTCGTGGCCTGGTTGATCGTGGCGCGCAAGGACCAGGTGCAGGTGCTGCCGCGCATGCCCATGCGCGAGCGCGCGCGCGTCACGGCCCGGAGCCTGTGGGCGCTGGTCATGCCGGTCGGCATCGTGGGCGGCATGAAGTTCGGCATCTTCACGCCGACCGAGGCGGCCGTGGTCGCGGCGGTCTACGCCTTCGTGATCGGCATGTTCGTCTACCGCGAACTCAAGTGGAACGCGATCTACCCGCTGGTCGTCAGCGCGGCCAAGACCACGGCCGTCGTCGTGTTCCTGATCGCCTGCGCACTGGTCTCGGGCTGGCTGATCACGGCCTCCGACATCCCGCAGCAGGTCAGCGAGATGCTGCAGCCCTTCGTCGACAGCCCGATCTTGCTGATGGCCATCATGATGGTGCTGGTCGTCATCGTGGGCACGGCGCTGGACTTCGCGCCCACCCTCTTGATCCTGACGCCGGTGCTGATGCCCGTCGTGCGCGAGGCCGGCATCGACCCCGTGTACTTCGGCGTGCTCTTCATCATGAACAACGCCATCGGCCTGATCACGCCGCCCGTGGGCATCGTGCTCAACGTGGTCTGCGGCACGGCCAAGCTCGGCATGGGTGAACTCATGAAGGGACTGATGCCCTTCCTGCTGGCCGAGATCGCCGTGCTGTTCCTGCTCGTGCTGTTCCCGCAGATCGTGCTCGTGCCGCTGCGCTGGCTGTCGGGCTGAGCGCGCCGGCCAACCTCCTTCGCTTCTTCCACTTCCAACCAGGAGACCCCTCATGCTGTCCCACCGATTCCGTTTCGCCGTGCTGGCGAGCGCCGCACTGGCCGCCATCGCCACGGCACCCGCCCACGCCCAGTTCGAGGCGCGCACGCTGCGCGTGTCCTCCGGCGTGGCCAAGGGCCACCCCATCAGCCACGGCATCACCAAGATGACGCAGTGCGCGGCCGAGAAGTCGGGCGGCAAGCTCAAGCTGCAGACCTACTACGACGGCGCGCTGGGCAACGACACCACGGCCTCGCAGCAGGTGCGCACGGGCTCGCTGGACATGGTGCTGACCTCCACCGCACCGCTGGTCGGCGCCATTCCGCAGCTGGCCGTGTTCGACCTGCCCTTCCTGTTCTCCAACGAGCGCGAGGCCGACCAGGTGCTGGACGGCAAGTTCGGCCAGTCCTTCGCGCCCAAGTACGAAGCCGCCGGCCTCGTGAACCTGGCCTACTGGGAGAACGGCTTTCGCAGCGTGACCAACTCCAAGCGCCCGGTCGCCAAGTGGGAAGACCTGCATGGCGTGAAGATGCGCGTCATGCAGAACAAGGTGTTTCTGGACACCTTCAGCGCGCTGGGCAGCAACCCCACGCCGCTGGCCTTCTCCGAGGTCTACTCGGCGCTGGAGACGCGCACCGTGGACGGCCAGGAGAACCCGATCGCGCTGATCGAGAACATGAAGTTCTACGAGGTGCAGAAGTTCCTGTCGCTCACGCGCCATGCCTACAGCCCGCTCGCGGTGCTGGTCTCCAAGAAGAAGTTCGACCAGCTGTCGGCGCAGGAGCAGGGCGTGATGCGCGAATGCGCCGTGGCCGGCCAGGAAGAGTCGCGCCGCGTGGGCCGCGCCCAGGACGCCGAGATCATCGCCAAGCTCAAGAAGGACGGCATGCAGGTCAACGAGGTGTCGGCCGCCGAGCTGCAGCGCATGCGCGAGAAGGTCAAGGACGTGGTCCAGGCGCAGTCCAAGGTCATCGGCGAGGACACCATGGCCGCCGTGAACGCCGAGCTGCAGCGCATCCGGGCCGCCCAGTGAACGCCGCCGCGCACACCGCCCTGACCATGCCGCCGGCCGGCCTGGCCGTGGCCGTCACGGGCGCGGCCCAGGGCATCGGCCTGGGCCTGGCCCGGCACTTTGCGCAGGCCGGTGCGCGCGTGCTGCTGTCCGACCTCCATGGCGCGGCCTGCGCGGCCGCGCGCGATGCGCTGCGCGCCGAAGGCCATGTGGTCGAGGCCGTGACCACCGACGTGACCGATGCCGCGGCCTGCGCCGCCATGGTCGCGGCGGCCGTGGACGCCTATGGCCGGCTGGACCTCATGGTCTGCAACGCCGGCATTGCCCAGGTCAAGCCCTTCATGGAGCTGCAGGCGGCCGACTGGGACCTGCACTTCGCGGTCAACGTCAAGGGCGCCTTCCTTTCCCTGCAGGCCGCGGCGCGCCAGATGAAGACGCAGGAGCCACTGGCCGCGGGCCGCCCGCGCGGCAAGATCATCACCATGGCATCGATCGCCGCGCGCTACGGCGCGGGCGTCATGGCGCCCTACCAGGGGCCGTACCGCGCAAGCAAGGCGGCCGTCGTGAGCCTCACGCAGACGGCGGCCTACACGCTGTCGCCCGACATCACGGTCAACGCGCTGTGCCCGGGCATCGTGGCCACCGACATGTGGACGCGCATGGACCGCGACCTGGCGCAGCTCAACAACGGCCGCGAGGGCGACGTGTTCGCCAGCCGCGTGGCCAACGTGCCCATGGGCCGCGCGCAGACGCCGCAGGACGTGGCCGGCCTGGCGCTGTTCCTGGCCTCGCCCGCGTCCGACTACATGACGGGCCAGGCCATCAACATCGACGGCGGCCTGGTCCTCAGCTAAGGTCCGGCCACCTTGTCACAGCAGGAATCCGCATGACCCGCAAGTTCGACTTCGAGATGCCCAAGTCGCTGACCGAGATCGTCGCCAGCCGGCTGCGCCAGGCCATCGTGGACGGCGAGTTCGCGCTCGGCGAGATGATCTCGGAGGAGACGCTGGCCGCGTCCTTCGGCGTGAGCCGCACGCCCGTGCGCGATGCGCTCACGCTGCTGCAGAACACGGGCCTCGTGGAGATCCGGCCCAAGCGCGGCAGCTTCGTGTTCCTGCCCAGCGAGACGGACATGCGCGCCATCTGCGACTTCCGCCTGATGCTGGAGGTGCAGGCCGCGCGCTGCGCGCATGCGCACGACCGCGCGGGCGTGGTCGCCGCCATGCAGGCCCGCCTGGACGAGATGCAGTCGGCCGCGGACGACGTGCGCTACGGCCATGCCGACTCGGCCTTCCACCTGGCCCTGTTCCTGCACTCGGGCAACCCCTATCTGCGCGACGCCTACGACCTCGTGGCCGGCAAGATCGCCGCGCTGCGCACCGCCATGTCGCGCCAGTACGCCGACGCGCGTGCGGTCTCGCAATCCGAGCACCAGGCCGTCGTGGCCTTCGTCGACCAGGGCGATTTCGCTGCGCTCGAGAGCCTGCTGCGCACCCACATCGACCGCACCGTGGACGCCTACCGGCTGGCCGCGGATGCCGGCCGCTTCGCCAACGCGGTGCCGCCCCAGCGGCTGCAACGCATCCAACCGAGTCCCACACCATGAGCCAAGCCTCCCAACTGCGCCGCCTGCTGCAAGCCGGCGAGATCGTCATGGCGCCCGGCGCGCCCGATGCCATCACGGCCCGTCTCGTGCAGAAGGCCGGCTTCCCGGCCGTCTACATGACCGGCTTCGGTGCCACCGCGAGCCGCCTCGGCACGCCCGACATCGGCCTGCTCACGCAGACCGAGATGACCGGCCACGCGCGCGACATGGTCCGTGCGGTCGACATCCCCGTGATCGCCGACGCCGACACCGGCTACGGCGGTCCGTCCAACATCCACCGCACGGTGCGCGAGTACCTGCAGGCCGGCGTGGCCGCGATCCACCTGGAAGACCAGGTCGCGCCCAAGCGCTGCGGCCAGATGGCCGGCATCCGGCTCATGGACGCCGAGGAGAACGTGCGCCGCCTGCGCTGCGCCGTCGAGTCGCGTGGCGATGGCGAGCTGCTGATCATCGGCCGCACCGACGCGCTGCCGGCCGCCGGCATCGACGAGGCCGTGCGCCGCGCCAAGCTGTACCAGCAGGCCGGCGTGGACCTGGTCTTCGTGGACGGCATCAAGACCGTGGCCGAGGTCGAGGCCGTGGCGCGCGCCGTGTCCGGCCCCAAGGTCGTCTCGCTCGTGGACGGCACGCCGGCCGCCGCGCTGACGGCCGCGCAGCTGCAGTCCATGGGCTTTGCCGTGGTGTTCTATGCGGTCACGGCGCTGTTCACGGCCGTGCGCGCGGTGTCCGGCGCGCTGGCCGAGCTGCGCCGCGCCGGCACGCCCGTCGGCGCCGCCGGCGGCATGGTCAGCTACGCCGACTTCACGGCCCTGGTCGACCTCGATTTCCACAAGTCCCTCGACGACCGCTTCGGTTCCTGATTTCCCTCCCACTTTTCGATTGCCGTTCATGTCCACGCTCGCCGTCTCCCATCCCGCCCTGCAGGAATTGCTGGCCCAGCTCGGCCCCGTCGCCGTGCTGGCCGGCGACGCCGTGCCGCAGCGCAACCACAACGACTACAGCGGCATGCCGCCCAGCGCACCGCTGGCCGTCGTGCGCCCGGCCGACACGGCGGGCGTGGCCACGGCGCTGCGCATCTGCCATGCGCACGGCATCAGCGTGGTGCCGCAGGGGGGGTTGACCGGGCTGTGCGGCGGTGCGCGCGCCGGTGCCGGCGAGATCGCGCTGTCGCTGGAGCGCCTGGTCGGCATCGAGGAGATCGACCCGGCGGCGGCCACGATGACGGTGGCGGCCGGCACGCCGCTGGAGACCGTGCAGCAGGCCGCGCTGGATGCCGGCTTCTTCTGCCCGCTGGACCTGGGCGCGCGCGGCTCCTGCGCGATCGGCGGCAACCTGTCGACCAATGCGGGCGGCAACCGCGTGATCCGCTACGGCATGGCG
>DATKFT010000776.1:0-8599 GCA_035544335.1 Pseudorhodoferax sp. | reverse complement strand
GCTGATGGTGTGGCGCCCGCGGATCTGGGCGTTCACGGTGCGCCCCTCTTCGTCGCGCAGCATCCAGGCGAGCACCTTGCCGCCTTGCCCGAAGGTGATGCAGTCGTGCTGCGCCAGATCGGCGATGGCGGTGGGCCGGCCGCGCGCCGCAAGATAGGCCGGCGCCGCGCAGCTGACCACGCGCTGGTGCCCCAGGTGGCGCGCTGACAGAAAGGCGCTGTTGCCCGGATCGCCCAGGCGCACCACGAGATCGACGTTCTCTTCCAGCAGGTCCACGGCGCGGTCCGTGAACGCCACATCCAGGCCGAGCTGGGGGTGTTGCCGGGCGAGCCCGCACAGCACGGGCATGACCCAGCGCCTGCCGAAGGTCAAGGGCAGGCTGATGCGCAGGGTTCCCGCGACCTCGGCACGTCGCGCGGTGGCCCGCGATTCGGCGCCGTCCAGTTCGGCCAGCACGCGCAAACAGCTTTGGTAGAAGTCGGCCCCTTCCGCCGTGAGTGCGAGCCGCCGCGTGGTGCGGTCGAGCAGGCGCACGCCCAGGCGCGCCTCCAGCGTCGCCACGCTCTTGCCCACAGCCGACTTGGACAGCCCCAGGCGCTGGGCGGCCGCCGTGAAGCTGCCGGCCTCCACGGCCTGCACCAGCACGCCGATGCCTTGCAGGCGCGATGCGTTGTAGCTGGTCACGAGGCCTTCGATTAAAGAATTAAAGTGGTCAGTCTATCGAAAATTACGCAGCACTTGGCGACGAAAGTCGCCAATAGACTGGGCATCCCGATGACGCGACACGAAGGAGCCCTGAACATGACGACCGCATCCATGAAGGCCTGGCAGCTGCCGGCCTTCGGGCTGGAACACCTGGAGATGGTGCAGCGGCCCGTGCCGAGCCCCGGCCCGCACGAGCTGCTGGTGCAGGTCGCGGCGGTGTCCCTGAACTACCGGGATCGGCTGGTGGCCAACAGCGCGCTGCTGCAGGAGCCGCCACCCATGCCCTTCGTGCCGGTGTCCGACATGGCGGGCACCGTGGTCGGGGTCGGCCCCGGGACGAGCCGCTTTCGGGTGGGCGACCGCGTGATGGGCAATTTCTGGACGCAGTGGCTCGATGGCGAGCCGCCGCGGGCCATGCTGCAGCATGGCCTGTCGCTGGGCGGCCCGCTGCCCGGCGTGCTGGCAGAGTACGTGGTGCTGCCCGAGCAGGTGGCCGTGGCCTCGCCCGCGTCCTTGTCGGATGTGCAGGCGGCCACGCTGCCGGTGGCCGCTCTCACGGCCTGGTTCGCCTTGGTGGAAGCGGGCGCGCTGCGCCCCGGCCAGACGGTGCTGGTGCAGGGCACGGGCGGTGTGTCCTTGTTCGGCCTGCAGTTCGCCGCGGCGCTGGGCGCGCGCGTGATCGTGACGTCACGCAGCGACGCCAAGCTGGAACGTGCGCAGGCACTGGGTGCCTGGGCCGGCATCAACACGGCCCGGGTTCCGGCCTGGGCGCAGGCTGCGCTCGAACTGACCGACGGCCATGGCGTCGACCATGTGCTGGAACTCGTGGGCGGGGACAACCTGCGCCAGTCGGTCCAGGCCCTCGCGGGTGCCGGACAGATCGCGCAGATCGGTTTCATGGACGGCACGGAGATCCGCATGCCGGCCATCCCGCTGCAGCTGCGGCGCGCGAGCTTGCGCGGCGTCTCCGTGGGGCACCGGCGCGCCTTCGAGCAGATGAACCAGGCGCTGGACCGGCACGGCATCCGGCCCGTCATCGAGCGCGTGTTTTCGTTCGCCGACGCGCCCGCGGCGTTTGCGCGCCTGGCGGACGGACCGTTCGGCAAACTGGTCATCCAGGTCGGCGCGCAGCGACCGGTGGCGGCCCTCGCTTAAGCGCAAGCGCGCGACGGTCGCCTTATGGGCGGACCCTTGTGCGCAGGCCGCCGGCCCCAGAGCCGGCCGCTTGCGCTCCCTTCCCCCCCGCGCACGCAGCATCCCCTACCCACATGCCAGGCCCAGAAACCACATTCGAACAAGTTGCCACCGCCGCCCAGGGCCTGGTGGACCAGGGCCTGCCCGTCGGGGTCGACAGCTTGCGCGCGGCGCTCGGCGACGTGTCCACGCTGTCCATCCACAAGCACCTGGCCGCCTGGCGCGCAAGCCAGCCGGCACCAGCCCAGGCCGCCGACCCGGCCATCCCCGCATCCATCGCCACGGCGCTGGGCGCCTGGGCACGGCAGCTGGCCGAGGACGCCGCAGCCCAGGTGCGTGGCAACCTGGCCCAGACGCAGGGCGATCTGGCCTCGCTGCTGCAGCAGAGCGAGCAGGCCCAAGCCGAGCGCGGCGCCCTGGACACGGACCTCGCACAGGCCCGGGCCTTGCTGGCCGAACGCGATGCCAGCATCGAGCGCCTGACGGTCGAGCTGCGCCATGCGCGCACGATCGCGTCCGACGCGCTGGTCGGCAAGGCCAAGGACCAGCTGGCCATCGACGGCAAGGACGCCCAGATCGCCGAACTGCGGCACGAGATCGAGCGCCATCTGGCGGGGTCCGCGGCCGCGTCCGACGCACGCCTGGCCGCACAGATGGAACTCGTGGGCGCCGTGACGGCGCGCGACAACTTCGCGGCCGAGATCGCCGAACTGCGCGCCCAGCTCGACGACGCCCGCCGCACGGCCGCGAGCGTCTGAGCCCCCGGGCTCCGCCCTTTCCCCACCAAACTGAGCGACCCCAAGGGGCTCTACGCGGCCCGCGCGGCCGCACCGGCAGGCCTGCCGGTGCGGCGCAGCCGCGCGCGTTTCAGGCCGTCACGCACTCGTGGGGCGCCACGGCCTCCTGCGCGTCGCGCTCGAGCTGCCAGGCCCGGTAGCCGTCCAGGCTCAGTTCCTCGGGCCGGCCCAGCACGTCGGGCTGCTTGGACAGCCACAGGAAGAAGCCGATCGACACCACGCGCGTGTCCAGCCCCTTGCGCGCGTACTGCTCGCGCACGATGGCCGGCGTGGCCGCGTCCGCGAGGTAGCGCTGCACGGCCGCGTCCTGCGCCTCCTGCGCCCAGCCCGCGAAGACCGCGCGCGCCCGCTCGCCCACATGCCGGGCGTACATCGCCACCAGCGCCTTGTGCTGGGCCGCCGGGTCCGGCCTGGCCGGTGCCGCCACGGCGGCGTCCTCGGCCGCGGCCGGCGCCTGCGCGGCCCGGTAGGCACCATAGTCGTTCTGCAGCTGGTTCACGAAGGCCGCGGCCGGACTCTTGACGCCGCCCTTCTCCAGCCGCCGGCTGAAGACGCGGATGTTGTGCCAGAGCTCTTCCTCGTCGTAGCTGACCAGCATGCGGCTGATGGCCTGGTCGGCCACGCCCCAGGAGCGCAGCTGCGCCTCGATGCGCGGATCGCCGGTCTGGCCCGTGGTGGTGGGCAGCGGGCGCTGCTTGAGCTCCACGCGGAACTGCAGGTGCGTGACCTTGCCGCGCAGGCCCTTGGTCTCCAGCACCTCGACCGCGATCGGGCAGGCTTCGGAATCGTTGAGCTCGGCGATCGCCGGCGTCAGCACGTCGCGCTTGAAGTAGCGGTAGCGGCCCGGCTCGAAGTAGTTGGGCGCGGTGCGCGTGGTCAGGATCAGGCGAATCCAGTTCTCCACCGGCAGCCTGGCTGTCAGGTGCCCCGGGTTGGAGACGTAGCGGTGGC
Source organism: Pseudorhodoferax sp. (assembly GCA_035544335.1). GTDB lineage: Bacteria > Pseudomonadota > Gammaproteobacteria > Burkholderiales > Burkholderiaceae_C > Pseudorhodoferax. Next base: position 4,952 of record DATKFT010000776.1, on the reverse strand, counting down.
AGTTCTCGTACAGCGCCAGCGCCGCGCCCGAACTCAGGCTGTTGGACAGGGCCAGGTCGACGATCGCGTAACGGCTCGGTTTCATGAGCAGCGCAAACACGTCCGGCGGATATTCCCACTGGATCTCGCCCGTCCCTTTCTCGGGGCGGGCCCATTGGGAAATCAGCCGGCTCGACACATTCCAAAGAGAATTGTCCTCGGCCATCGCATCGAAACGGCATTCGAGTTTGTACAGCGCGTCCACGGCCTGGTAAATGCGCTCCGTCGCATTCGAGGTGGCGCGCATGACCATGGATATTTCACCCACGGTGGAACTGAAACGCAGCACGCGCCGCTGAGACAAGACCTTGCCGCGGTAATCAGGCCCCATGTGATTCCAGACGCGCAGCGCCAGATACAGCAGCGCGTTGTAAACGCGCCGGCAGTAATGGCCGTAGGCACCGCTGATGGGGTACATGTGCACGACCGCCGTGGACTTGTGCAGGATGTCGGGCGGGGCATCGAGAGCCGGGCTCTGCTGCAGCAGAGAGATCTGCTCTGAAAACAACGGAAAAGCCTGCCCGTCGAAGAGGTCGTCGAACCCCTCCGAAGCGCTCAGCAAACGGGTCATGTGGTGTCTTTGCTTCCGTGACCGGCACGCGGTCAGATATGGGAATCTTACCAGTGGGGTTTCCACGGCCCGGCGCAGCCCGGCTTGCGCACCCGCAGCGCAGCCAGCGTGGTGAAGACGCCACAGGGCAGCCATCTGAACAGCCCCCTCATTCCTCTCACATCTGCGCAGCAAACCCCTCCGCAACCTCACATCTGTGCTGCTGCGCCAGGCATCTGCATAGCAAGCGGACGATGCCAAGGCGCTGCACGCAAAAAGCTCACACCTGCAGTCTATGCACCCTCCACACACTCACATCTGCCCCTCGGCAGCCTCACAGGGGTCCCGAACAGTCTCACAGTCCGTCCTCCACAGGCTCACAGGTCAAGCCAATTTATAGAATGAAATCAAATAGTTAAAGAATATTAAACAAGTGAAATATCAACTAGAAGAAGCACAAACACGCCGAGTGGACTATGCAGGTCTTGCTTGTGTCTTCTTCGATCTGCATAGTCTGCATAACTTGCATAGTGCATTGGTTATGCTGCATAGCCAGCCTGCATTGACATGCCTAGCCGCCCCGGGCATACTCCGCGACCCCCATGGCCACCTCCCCTGCGCTCCCCTTGACCGATGTACTGCGCGCGCTCGCCGATGCGGGTGCGTCCGACAACCTGCTGGGCCAGGTGGTGCGCGAACTCGTGGTCAGCAAGACGCCCCTCGCGCCGCTGGCAGCCGGTGCAGCGGCCGCGCAGGCGGCCGCGCAGGCGGCTGCCTTGCCGGCGACCCCCGCGGCCCTGCAGCCTGCCCCTGCCCCCTCCCCGGCCGGCCTGGATGCAGGCACCACACCGTTCCCCGAGACAGCCTCGCCTGCGCCGCCGCCGCAACGCTTTTCGGGCAGCGTCACGATGGCGGCCGAACCCGTCGTCGTGAATTTCCGCAAGAACGGCAAACGCAGCTCGGTGTATTTCACGCCCGCGAAATGGATGGAACTCGTGGCCGAAGTGGGCAATGAAGCCACCACGCTGGATCTGGTCAAGCAATATGCGGCCATTTCGCCGGACCAAGGCAATCGCAGCGCCTGGGTCCAGGAGGCCGTGCGCCGCAGTGGTGGAATGGCGCCACGGATTTCCTGATTCAGACACCCCGCATTCAAATCCCCGGTCTGGGATGAGATATCTGCAGATTTTCCTGAGAACCCGGATATTCCCTTGCCGGGCACTCCCCTGCTGAATCATTCCCCGAGAAACCCATGACCGCCTGCCGCGGTCATTTTTATTTCTGGTGAAGATAATCCGCAGATTCTGTGTCCTGAGGATGGGAGGCCGGTGGCGGAGGCCAGCGGCAGCGGCCACGTCCCTCTGCTGTCTCACATCTGGCTGGGTGCAGATGTGAGGCGCCGGAGGGGCTGGCCCGCACCACGCCCGGGCGCCGGGAAGCGCTTTGCCCGCTCTGCGGCCTCCTCCTGGGTCTCACATCTGCGGCCGTCCCGCTTCGGCCCAGGTGTGAGGGTTCGGGGGGTGGTCGGGCATGGCCGCAGCGCTCGCACGCCGGAGGCGATCTGCACGTCCGATCGCAGATGTGAGCCTGTGGAGGGTGCACCGCGCCGCGTCCAGATGTGAGGTCTGCGAGGGAGGCCTGCCCATGCGGACAGGCCGAGGACCTGAGCGGCCGCGTTCGCCACGGTGGCGCCTGAAGGTCCAGGCTCCCGGCCGAACCATCGGCCCTCGGTTCACGAGGAGGCGGCCCCCTGCACCCGACCGAACGAGGTCCCCATGCGCAGCAAGCGGGCCACCCAGATCGCCCTGGCCCCGAGCACCCTGGCATTCGCATCGGCCGTCGTGGGAACAGGCCCTGCTCCACCGACACCGACACCGACAACGCGCTGCCCCTGCCCTGCCCATCGACGGCCACATCCACCAGACCAGCGCCGCCGCCATGGATTCCGGCAGCTATCCGGCATCTGCGCCGACGTGCTGCCGCTCACGCTGAGCAGGTGGATGCGGCAGGCCGACGGCCAGCCGCGCGGCTGGGCCTGTCCCGCCAGGGTGCTGCAGCCGTCCGGATGGAAGATCGCTGGGAGAAGGGATGCCGGCGCTGGGCACAGCCCCGCGCCGCGGCGTGCGGGGGTTGTGCAGCCGGTGTGCAGGAGGGGTCTGCGCCGGGCCTGGAACCGGCCGGGCAGAACGCCTGCACGCTGCCCTGCAGCCGCGGGGAACTGCAGGGCGCGGGCTCAGAACTGGTAGTTCGCGCTGAGCAGGAAACTGCGCGGTGCGCCCGGCATGGCGTTGCTGCGCCAGTACTCGGTGTCGAACAGGTTGGACACGGCGGCCGTGACCGTCCAGGGCGCGGAGCGCCAGCCCACCAGCGCATCCCAGCGCGTGTAGCCGGGCACGCGCTGGGTGTTGGCCGCGTTGGCATAGCGTTCGCTGGTGTAGGTCACGCCAACCTCGCCGTACCACGGACCTGCCGGCGCGTAGCGCACGAACATGTTGCCGTTGCGCTTGGCCGTGTTCTGCAGGTACAGGCCTTCGTTGGCCGGCACCTGCGCGTCCTCGGCGACCTTGGCGGCCATGAGGCCGGCGCCGCCACGCACATACCAGCCCCTGGCCACCTGGCCGGCTGCGCTGAACTCGATGCCACGCGAGCGCTCCTTGCCACGCACGGCCCAGGTGAAGGGGTCGTTCGTCGCATCGGGCTGGTAGCGGATGTTGTACTTCTCGAGCTGGTACACGGCGAACTGCGTCGACAGCGCGCCGTTGAACCAGTCGCTCTTGACGCCGAGCTCGACCTGGCGCGAGAACTGCGGGGCCTCGTCGAACACCGCGTTGGCCGTCGTGCTGACCGACAGGATGCCGCGGCCGCCGTAGGGCGAGTAGCCCTTGCTGTACGAGGCGTACAGGCTCTGCGTGGGCACGGGCTGCCAGACCACGCCGAGCCGCGGGCTGGTCGCGCTGCCATCGTATTCGCGCGCGAAGTCGCTGACGTAGTTGGTCGACTTGAAGGTGTAGCGGTCGTGGCGCAGGCCGGCCAGCAGCTTCCATTGCGGCGTCAGCGTGACCAGGTCCTGGATGTACAAGGCCTGGGCATCGCCTTCGTGGCGGTTGTTCTGCATCGGTGCCACGCGCGCGGGCCGGGCGGGCCAGGCGCCGGTGTTCGGGTTGAACGGGTCGTAGGTGAAGGTGCCTGGCACCGTGCCGTAGACCTGGGGCCGGCGCAGCTCGTCGCTGATCTCCAGGCCGACCAGCAGGTCGTGCTCGATGGCGCCGGTCTTGAACTTTCCGGAGAGGTCCAGCGTGTTGGCCGTGGTCTTGTTGTTGGTTTGCTGCCAGGCATAGCTGGGGCGGATCTGCCCCGTGGCCGCGCTGTAGGTGCCCGCGAAGTAGTGGTCGAAGTCCTGGTTGGCCTCGCGCTGGCTGGCCACCCAGCGCAGGCTCCACTGCGGGTTGAAATCGTAGACCAGGTCGGAGCGCGCCACGCGCAGCCGGTCTTCCACGTAGTCGCCCGGGTGCTGGAAGCCCGTGCGGATCGACACGCCGGCCGGCAAGCTGTTGTACGCAGGCCCGCGGTCGGGCACGCGCCAGACGTTGTCGTAGGTGTACTGCGCGCTCCAGCGCAGGCCCTGGCGCGTGTCGACGAGGATGCTGGGCGAGAACATCTCGTTCTTGTTGCGGATGCCCGAGCGGAAGCTGTGCGCCTGCTCGCGGTCGGCCGTCAGGCGCACCACCACGTTGGGGTTGACCACGCGGTTGATGTCGATGGTGCCGCCGAAGTTCTCCCAGGAGCCGCCGCGCAGCGTCACGCTGCTCTTGGCGTCGAAGCGGGCCTGCTTGCTGACCAGGTTGACGATGCCGCCGCCCGTGCTGCGGCCGTACAGCACGGAGGCCGGGCCCTTCAGGATCTCGATGCGTTCCACATTGGCCGTGCTGCGGCGCACCTGGCCGCTCTCGCGCACGCCGTCGCGGTAGATGTCGCCGTCGCTGGCCGAGAAGCCGCGGATCATGATGCCCTCGCCGCGCATGTCGTACACCGTGTTCACGCCCGGCACGCCGTCCAGCATGATGGACAGGTCGTTGATGCCGTAGCTCTTGTACTTGTTGACTTCCAGCGTGTCGATGGTCTGCGGGATGTCCTTGGGCGCCAGGTAGGTCTTGGTCGCCGTGGTCACGCCCTCGGGACGCACGTCGTCGGCATCGTACTGGCTGGAGGTGACGTTGACGGTGGGCAGCGTGGTCGTCTGCTGCTGGGCCGCGGCTTGGGCGGCCATCAGCATGGTGCAGGCCGCCATGGCGCTGGCGCGCAGGACGAACGGATGGATCGCGACGCCGCGAGGCGTGGCACGGTGGTGCATGGTGGACTTCCC
>DATKFT010000775.1:0-13181 GCA_035544335.1 Pseudorhodoferax sp. | reverse complement strand
CATGGCGTCGAGCAGCGCGGCGCTCTGGTAGGCGATGCTTTCCAGCGCCGCGCGCGCGATGTGGGCCAGCGTGCTGCCACGCGACAGGCCCGTGATGGTGCCGCGCGCGTCGGGTTGCCAGTAGGGCGCGCCCAGGCCCGTGAAGGCCGGCACCACCATCACGCCGCCCGCGTCGGGCACGCTTTGCGCGAGCGCCTGCACCTCGCCGCTGTTCTTGATGGCCTGCAGGCCGTCGCGCAGCCATTGCACGACGGCGCCGCCCACGAACACGCCGCCTTCGAGCGCGTACTCGGGCTGCGTCCCGGTCTGCGCCGCGCTGGTCGTGATCAGGCCGTTGCGCGAGTGCAGTGCGTTGTGGCCCGTGTGCATGAGCAGGAAGCAGCCCGTGCCATAGGTGTTCTTGGCCAGGCCCGGCGTGAAGCAGGCCTGGCCGAACAGCGCGGCCTGCTGGTCGCCCGCGATGCCCGCGATCGGCACGGCGTGGCCCAGCAACTCGGCGCGGACCTCGCCGAACAGCGCGGCCGAGGGGTGCACCTCGGGCAGCAGGCTGTCGGGGATGCCCAGCAGCGCCAGCAGCTCGGGGTCCCAGCGGTTGCGGTGCACGTCGAACAGCATGGTGCGCGCGGCGTTGCTGACGTCGGTGGCATGCACCTGGCCGCCCGTGAGCTGCCAGACCAGCCAGCTGTCCACGGTGCCGAAGGCCAGCTCGCCGCGCTCGGCCGCTGCACGCGCGCCGGGCACCTGGTCCAGCAGCCAGCGCAGCTTGGTGGCCGAGAAGTAGGCGTCGATCAGGAGGCCCGTGCGCTCGCGCACGAGATCGGCATGGCCCTGGGCGCGCAGGTCGGCGCACAGCGGCTCGCCGCGCCGGTCCTGCCAGACGATGGCATGGTGCACGGGCTGGCCGGTCTTGCGGTTCCACAGCAGCGTGGTCTCGCGCTGGTTGGTGATGCCCAGCGCGCGGATGTCGCGCGCGGCGAGGCCGGCCTTGGCCAGCGCCTCGCGCGCAGTGGCCAGCTGCGTGCTCCAGATCAGCTGCGGGTCGTGCTCGACCCAGCCGGGCTGCGGGTAGATCTGCGGCAGCTCCTGCTGCGCGCTGGCCACGACCTGGCCGCGTGCGTCGAACACGATGCTGCGCGAACTGGAGGTGCCCTGGTCCAGGGCGAGCAGGTAGCTCATCGACGGTCTCCTTTCAGTGGCCCCTTTGGCGCTGGCCTTGCCGGGCCGAAGGGCGCGCCGCTGGGGGGGGCGGACGGCAGGACGCCGCGCGCCGGCCAAACGGGGGGATTCAAGAGGAATTCAAGGGGGATTCAGCTGGCGACCTGACAGCGTACCTGAGCGTCGTGCAGCAGTGCAGGGAAGGGCTCGGGCACGGGCGCGTCGGTGAACAGCCGGTCGATGCCCGACAGCCGCGCGACCTCGACCATCACCGGCCGGTTGAACTTGCTGTGGTCGGCCGCGAGCCAGACCTCGCGCGCGTGGGCCATGATGGCCTGGGACACCTTGACCTCGCGGTAGTCGTAGTCGCGCAGCGTGCCGTCGGCCTCGATGCCCGAGATGCCGACCAGCGCGATGTCGACCTTGAACTGGCGGATGAAGTCGATCGCGGCCTCGCCGACCACGCCGCGGTCGCGCCCGCGCAGCACGCCACCGGCCACGATGACCTCGCAGCGCGGGTTGGCCGACAGGATCAGCGCCACGTTGAGGTTGTTGGTGATCACGCGCAGCCCGGTGTGGTGCAGCAGCGCGTTGGCGATGGCCTCGGTCGTGGTGCCGATGTTGAGGATCAGCGAACAGTCGTTGGGCACCTCGCGCGCCACCGCACGCGCGATGCGGGCCTTGCCGTCGGCGTGCAGGGTCTGGCGCTGGCCATGGGCGATGTTCTCGACCGTGGAGCCGGCCACGCGCACGCCGCCGTGGAAGCGCGCGAGCAGGCCTTCGTCTGCCAGGCGCTGCACGTCGCGGCGCACGGTCTGCAGGCTCACGCCGAGCTTGGCGGACAGGTCGTCCAGCATCACCGAGCCTTGGGCCTGCACGGCCTGCAGCAGCAGGAGCTGGCGGGGATTGGGGGTCATGGTCACAGGCGGCGGACTTTAAGACGAAAGAAAAGGAAAGACGCCAAGGGTAAGTCTCTAGAGATTTGTTCCATCAGCGATCAACAATGATCAAAAGCGAAAGCAATGAGCAGGAGAGCCAAGCGTGCAGTTGTCGCTGGAAGGCATCGAGAAGACCGTCGTGCGCGAGCGCTGGCTGTCGCCGCTGAGCCTGTCGCTGCAGCGCGGGGCGGTCACGGTCCTGCTGGGTGCGACGCAGGCCGGCAAGACCAGCCTCATGCGCATCATGGCCGGATTGGACCAGCCGACGCGTGGCCAGGTGCGCGTGGACGGGCGCGACGTGACCGGCGTGCCCGTGCGCGAGCGCGAGGTCGCCATGGTCTACCAGCAGTTCATCAACTACCCCTCGATGACGGTGGCCCAGAACATCGCCTCGCCGCTCCAGCTGCAGGGCCGGCTGGAGCGCGCCGCCATCGCCGCGCACGTGCAGGCGCTGGCCGAGCGGCTGCACATCGCGCCCTTTTTGCAACGCCTGCCGGCCGAACTGTCGGGCGGCCAGCAGCAGCGCGTGGCCATGGCGCGCGCGCTGGCCAAGGGTGCGCCGCTGCTGCTGCTGGACGAGCCGCTCGTGAACCTGGACTACAAGCTGCGCGAGGAGTTGCGCGAGGAGCTCGTGGGCCTGTTCGCCAGTGGCGAGTCCACGGTGGTCTACGCCACGACCGAGCCGACCGAGGCGCTGCTGCTGGGCGGCCACACGGCCGTGCTCGACGCGGGCGAGCTGCTGCAGTACGGGCCCACGGCCGAGGTGTTCCACCGGCCGGCGTCGGTGCGCGTGGCACGCGCGTTCAGCGACCCGCCCATGAACCTGCTGGCCGGCCAGGTCCTGCCCGACGGCGTGGCCCTGCCCGGTGGCGCGCAGCTGGCGCTGCGCCTGCCGCAGGCGCCGGGCACGGCCGTGACCATCGGCATCCGCGCCTCGGCGCTGCGCGTGCAGCCGCGCGCGGGCGACCTGGTGCTGGCGGGCCAGGTGGAGCTGTCGGAGATCTCGGGCTCGGACAGCTTCGTGCACGTGGCCACGGCCAGCGGCGAACTCGTGGCGCAGCTGACCGGCGTGCACGACTTCGCGCTGGGCAGCCGCATCGCGCTGCACCTGGCCTCCGAACAGGCGTATGCCTTCGATGCCCAGGGTGCGCTGCTGGTCGCGCCCCGGCAGGCGGGCTGAGGACACCATGGCCCGCATCGAACTCGACCTGGCGCACGCCTACAAGCCCAAGCCGCAGCAGGACAGCGACTACGCGCTGCTGCCGCTGCAGATGGTGTTCGAGGACGGCGGCGCCTACGCGCTGCTGGGCCCTTCGGGCTGCGGAAAGACCACCATGCTCAACATCATCTCGGGCCTCGTGCGGCCCTCGCAGGGCCGCGTGCTGTTCGACGGGCGCGAGGTGACGGCCGACTCGCCGCAGCAGCGCAACATCGCCCAGGTGTTCCAGTTCCCGGTCATCTACGACACGATGACGGTGGGTGAGAACCTGGCCTTTCCCTTACGCAACCGCGGCGTGCCGCCGGCGCGCATCCAGGAGCGCGTGGGCCGCATCGCCGAGATGCTGGAGCTGTCGGGCCAGCTGGGCCAGCGCGCCGCGGGCCTGGCGGCCGATGCCAAGCAGAAGATCTCGCTGGGCCGCGGCCTCGTGCGCGAGGACGTCAGCGCCGTGCTGTTCGACGAACCGCTGACCGTGATCGACCCGCATCTGAAGTGGCAGCTGCGCCGCAAGCTCAAGGAGATCCACCACGAGCTCAAGCTCACGCTGATCTATGTCACGCACGACCAGGTGGAGGCCCTGACCTTCGCCGAGCAGGTGGTCGTCATGACGCGCGGGCGTGCCGTGCAGGTGGGCAGCGCGTCTGCGCTGTTCGAGCGGCCGCACCACACCTTCGTGGGCCATTTCATCGGCTCGCCGGGCATGAACTTTCTGCCCGCGCAGTGCACGGGCGGCGTGCTGCAGGTCGACGGCCGCGCGCTCGGTGCGGTGCCCGCGGGCCTGCAACTCGCGGATGGCCCGCTCACGCTGGGCGTGCGGCCCGAGTACCTGGCGCTGGCCGCGGCCCAGGCACCCGGTGCGCTGCCCGCCACGGTCACGCGGCTGCAGGACGTGGGCACCTACCAGCTGCTCACGGTGCGCATCGGCGAGCAGGCGCTCAAGGCCCGCCTGACGCCCGGCCTGACCGCACCCGCCGTGGGCGAGGTGGCCTGGCTGCAGGTGCTGGGCCCGCACACCTGCCTGTACCGCGACGAGGAGCTGCTGGCATGACGACGCCCAAACCCCTGAACCAGAAGGCCTGGCTGCTCGTGCTGCCGGTGTTCATCTGCGTGGCCTTCAGCGCCATCCTGCCGCTCATGACGGTCGTGAACTACTCGGTGCAGGACATCATCAGCCCCGAGCGGCGCGTGTTCGTGGGCACGGAATGGTTCGCCAACGTGCTGCGCGACGAGGAGCTGCATGGCGCGCTGCTGCGCCAGATCGGCTTCTCGCTCGCGGTGCTGGCCGTGGAGATCCCGCTGGGGATCGGGCTCGCGCTGTCCATGCCCGCCCAGGGCTGGAAGGCCAGCGCGGTGCTGGTGTTGGTGGCGCTGTCGCTGCTGATCCCGTGGAACGTGGTCGGCACGATCTGGCAGATCTACGGCCGGGCCGACATCGGCCTGTTGGGCCACAGCCTGCAGCAGCTGGGCTTCGACTACAGCTACACGGGCGACGCCACGCATGCCTGGCTCACGGTGCTGGCGATGGACGTGTGGCACTGGACGCCGCTCGTGGCGCTCTTGTGCTATGCGGGCCTGCGCAGCATCCCTGACGCCTACTACCAGGCCGCGCGCATCGACGGCGCTAGCAAGCTCGCGGTGTTCCGCTACATCCAGCTGCCCAAGATGCGCGGCGTGCTCATGATCGCGGTGCTGCTGCGCTTCATGGACAGCTTCATGATCTACACCGAGCCCTTCGTGCTGACGGGCGGCGGGCCCGGCAATGCGACGACCTTTTTGTCGCAGTACCTCACGCAGAAGGCCGTGGGCCAGTTCGACCTGGGGCCGGCCGCGGCCTTCTCGCTGATCTACTTCCTGATCATCCTGCTGCTGTGCTTCATGCTCTACAACTGGATGCAGCGCGTGGGCACGGCCGACAAGGAAGGAGCCGGCCATGAATGAGCTGTCCAAGAAGCGCTGGCTGTTCCTGGTCTGCTACCTGGTGTTCGCCATCCTGCCCATCTACTGGATGGTCATGATGTCCTTCAAGACCAACCAGGAGATCCTGTCCAGCTTCAGCCTGTGGCCGCAGGCCTTCACCTGGGACAACTACCGCACCATCTTCACCGACGCGTCCTGGTACTCGGGCTACATCAACAGCCTGATCTACGTGGCCATCAACACCGTGATCTCGGTCTCCGTGGCGCTGCCGGCCGCCTACGCGTTCAGCCGCTACAGCTTCCTGGGCGACAAGCATGTGTTCTTCTGGCTGCTGACCAACCGCATGACGCCGCCCGCGGTGTTCCTGCTGCCCTTCTTCCAGCTCTACACCACGGTGGGCCTCATGGACACGCACCTGGCGGTGGCGCTGGCGCACCTGGTGTTCAACGTGCCGCTGGCGGTCTGGATCCTGGAAGGCTTCATGAGCGGCATCCCGCGCGAGATCGACGAGACGGCCTACATCGACGGCTACAGCTTCCCGCGCTTCTTTTTGACCATCTTCCTGCCGCTGATCAAGGCCGGCGTGGGCGTGGCGGCCTTCTTCTGCTTCATGTTCAGCTGGGTCGAGCTGCTGCTCGCGCGCACGCTGACCAGCGTGAACGCCAAGCCCATCGTGGCGACGATGACGCGCACGGTGTCGGCGTCGGGCATGGACTGGGCGACCTTGGCCGCGGCGGGCGTCTTGACGATTGTTCCGGGCGCGATCGTCATCTGGTTTGTCAGGCACTACATCGCCAAAGGCTTTGCCATGGGGCGGGTATGAAGCGAAGGGCGCAGCGTCGTAGCGAAGGGCGAGGGGCCCCGCTTGCGGGGATCGACCCGCGCAGACGCTGCCCGCTGAGGCAGGGCTCGATGCCCTGCCTCAGCGGCAAGCGCGTCGCAGGCCAAGCCACGGACCCTATGAGGAGCAACTGATGTTCGACTGGATGGTCTGGACCACCCCGGTGGCCGTCTTCTTCATCTGCATCGCGCTGATGCTGGCCGGCATGACGGTCTGGGAGATCCGGTCGCCCACCGTGCTGCGCAAGGGCTGGCTGCCGATCGCGACCACGCGCGGCGACCGGCTGTTCATCGGCCTGATGGCGGCCGCCTGGATCAACCTGGCCTGGGTCGGCCTGGGCGAGAAGATGGCGCTCTGGTGGTCGCTGGACAGCGAGCCCACTGTGTGGATCAGCTTCGTGCTGTCGATGGCCGTGCTGGCGCTGATCATGCGCAAGGGCTGAGTTTCCAAGGGCATCCGGCCCGGAGCTTCCCCGGGGCCGTGGTCACCCGCACCGCACCAGGGGAAGCGTTTGAGGAGACCAGCGCCATGAAATTCAACGCGATCGCATTGGCCGCCGCCCTGGCGGCGGCCGGGCTGCCGGCCTGGGCCGGCGAGGCCGAGGCCCAGAAGTGGGTGGACAGCGAGTTCCAGCCCTCCACGCTCAGCAAGGAGCAGCAGATGGCCGAGATGAAGTGGTTCATCGAGGCGGCCAAGAAGCTGCAGGCCAAGGGCGTCAAGGAGATCTCGGTGGTCTCCGAGACCATCACCACGCACGAGTACGAGAGCAAGACGCTGGCCAAGGCCTTCAGCGAGATCACGGGCATCGCGGTCAAGCACGACCTGATCCAGGAAGGCGACGTGGTCGAGAAGCTGCAGACCTCGATGCAGTCGGGCAAGAGCATCTACGACGGCTGGATCAGCGATTCGGACCTGATCGGCACGCACTACCGCTACGGCAAGATCCTGAGCCTGACCGACTACATGACCGGTGCGGGCAAGGACTTCACGAATCCCGGGCTGGACCTCAAGGACTTCATCGGCACCAAGTTCACGACCGCGCCCGACGGCAAGCTCTACCAGCTGCCCGACCAGCAGTTCGCCAACCTGTACTGGTTCCGCGCCGACCTGTTCGCGCGGCCCGACATCAAGGACAAGTTCAAGGCCAAGTACGGCTACGACCTGGGCGTGCCGCTGAACTGGAGTGCCTACGAGGACATCGCCGAGTTCTTCACGAACGACGTCAAGCAGGTCGACGGCAAGCCCATCTACGGCCACATGGACTACGGCAAGAAGGACCCCTCGCTGGGTTGGCGCTTCACCGACGCCTGGCTGTCCATGGCCGGCACGGCCGACATCGGCACGCCCAACGGGCTGCCGATCGACGAATGGGGCATCCGCGTGGCCGACGACAAGTGCACGCCCGTGGGCGCCAGCGTGGAGCGTGGCGGCGCGACCAACTCGCCGGCTGCGGTCTATGCGCTGACCAAGTACGTGGACTGGATGAAGAAGTACGCGCCCAAGGAAGCCACGGGCATGACCTTCGGCGAGGCCGGCCCGGTGCCGGCCCAGGGCCAGATCGCGCAGCAGATCTTCTGGTACACGGCCTTCACGGCCGACATGACCAAGCCCGGCCTGCCCGTGGTCAACGCCGACGGCACGCCCAAGTGGCGCATGGCGCCCGGCCCCAACGGCCCGTACTGGAAGCAGGGCATGCAGAACGGCTACCAGGACGTGGGCAGCTGGACCTTCTTCAAGGGCCACAACGCCGACAAGACCGCCGCCGCCTGGCTCTACGCGCAGTTCGTGACGGCCAAGAGCGTGAGCCTCAAGAAGACCATCGTGGGCCTGACGCCGATCCGCGAGAGCGACATCCAGAGCAAGGCCATGACCGACATGGCGCCCAAGCTCGGCGGCCTCGTGGAGTTCTACCGGAGCCCGGCGCGCGTCGCCTGGAGCCCGACCGGCACCAACGTGCCCGACTACCCCAAGCTGGCCCAGCTGTGGTGGAAGAACGTGGCCCAGGCCGTGACCGGCGAGAAGACGCCGCAGGCCGCCATGGACACCCTGGCCAAGGAGATGGACGACGTGATGGCGCGGCTCGAGCGCGCCGGCATGGCCCATTGCGCGCCCAAGCTCAACAAGCGCGAGGACCCCAAGAAGTGGCTGTCGGACAAGCAGGCGCCCTGGGCCAAGCTGGCCAACGAGAAGCCCAAGGGCGAGACCATCGCCTACGACACGCTGCTCAACGCATGGAAGGCCGGCAAGGTTCGATAATCGGCGCTGCGCCGGTTCCGGCGCGTCCGACAGCCGCGCGGCGCCCTGTGCCTCCCGCGCGGCGTTCCAAGCCATGAGTTCCAGTCCTTCCTCTCCGCTGGCCACCGAGCGTGCGGCGCTGTTTGCAGCGCTGGATGCGGCGCCGGCCTTCGACATCGCCATCGTCGGCGGTGGTGCGACCGGCCTGGGCGTGGCCGTGGACGCGGCCTCGCGCGGGCTGCGCACGCTGCTCGTGGAGTCGCACGACTTCGCCAAAGGCACGTCCTCGCGCGCGACCAAGCTCGTGCACGGCGGCGTGCGCTACCTGGCCCAGGGCAACGTGGGTCTCGTGCGCGAGGCGCTGCACGAGCGCACCACGCTCTTGCACAACGCGCCGCACCTGGCACAGCCCCTGGCCTTCGTGATGCCCTGCTATGCGCTGTGGGAAGGCCCGTTCTACGGTGCAGGCCTCAAGGCCTACGACCTGCTGGCCGGCGACGCGGGGCTGGGTTCCACGCGGTTCCTGTCGCGCACCAGCGTGCTGTCGGCCCTGCCCAACATCCGGCAGCAGGGCTTGAAGGGCGGGGTGCTGTACTGGGACGGCCAGTTCGACGATGCGCGGCTGGCGCTGGCGCTGGCGCGCACGGCGGCCCGGCATGGCGCGCTGGTGCTGAACTACTGCGCCGCCACGGGCCTCGTGCATGAGGGGGGCAAGGTGGTCGGGCTCACGCTGCAGGACCACGAGACGGGCACCGTCCACACCGTCCACACCGTGCGCGCAGGCTGCGTGGTCAACGCCACGGGCGTCTGGGTCGACCAGCTGCGCGCCCAGGACGCGCAGGCGCTGGCCAAGCCGGTCACGCCCATCGTGGCGCCCAGCCAGGGCGTGCACGCCGTGGTCGACCGCAGTTTCATGCCGACCGACCACGCGCTGCTGGTGCCCAAGACCGCCGACGGCCGGGTGCTGTTCGCCGTGCCCTGGCTGGGCAAGCTGATCCTGGGCACGACCGACACGCCGCGCCAGGACCTGCCCTACGAGCCACGTCCCTTCGCCGAGGAGCTCGATTTCATCCTGCGCGAGTCGGCGCGCTACCTGGCCCGCCCGCCCGCGCGGGCCGACATCCTGAGCTGCTGGGTCGGGCTGCGCCCGCTGGTCAAGCCCTCGGGCGACGAGGCCGCCGCGACCAAGAAGATCAGCCGCGAGCACACCGTCCAGGTCAGCGGCAGCGGCCTGGTTACGGTCACGGGCGGCAAATGGACCACCTACCGGGCCATGGCCGAAGATGTGTTGCAGCAATGCGACGACCGCGGCCTGCTGCCGGCCCATGCGGCCTGCCGCACGCAGCGCCTGCGCCTGGTCGGCGCCGACGACCGGCTGCCGCAGGACCGCCTGCCGCTCAGCGCGCCCCAGGGCGCCCAGGGCTACGGCAGCGACTGGCCTGCCGTGCGCGCGCTGCCAGGAAGTGAGCGCATGCTCGGCTCCGGCGTCAACGAGGCCATGGTGCGCTTCGCCGTGCGCCATGAATATGCGCGCACCGTGGAAGACGTGCTCGCGCGGCGCGTGCGCCTGCTGTTCCTGGACGCGCGCCAGGCCGGCGCGCTGGCGCCCGCGGTGGCCGCCATCCTGGCGGACGAGGGCTGCCCGGCGCCCGATGCGCAGGGTTTTGCGGCCCTGGCCGAGGCCTACCTGCCCGACCGGGCCGTCTGAACCACCCCACTTGACAAGATTTCGGCGCGCGGAAATAATCGCGGGCTTCGCCTTAAAAGCGTTGAGTTTCTGCCCAAACGCGAGTGCTCCGAGTGGTTCGGGGTGTGAGCGACGGGCCCAAGACTGATCGGGCGGTTGCAGGTGTCGGGGTTGTCCCGGCGCCGCGGCCCTTCCGGTACAAGTTGGGAATATTGAAATGATCCAAACTGAATCGCGGCTGGACGTGGCCGACAACACGGGTGCGAAGTCCGTCCTGTGCATCAAGGTGCTCGGCGGCTCCAAGCGCCGCTACGCCAGCGTGGGCGACATCATCAAGGTGAGCGTCAAGGAAGCTGCGCCGCGCGGTCGCGTCAAGAAGGGCGAGATCTACAGCGCCGTCGTGGTGCGCACCGCCAAGGGCATCCGCCGCGGCGATGGCTCGCTCGTGAAGTTCGACGGCAACGCCGCCGTGCTGCTCAACAACAAGCTGGAGCCCATCGGCACCCGCATCTTCGGACCGGTCACGCGCGAACTGCGCACCGAGAAGTTCATGAAGATCGTGTCCCTGGCCCCCGAAGTTCTGTAAGAGGACGCCATGAACAAGATTCGCAAGGGCGACGAAGTGATCGTGCTGACCGGGCGCGACAAGGGCAAGCGCGGCAAGGTGTTGCTGCGTTCGGACGACTCGCATGTGCTGGTCGAGGGCATCAACCTCGTCAAGAAGCATGTCAAGCCGAACCCCATGAAGGGCACCACCGGCGGCATCGTGGAAAAGGGCATGCCCATCCACCAATCCAACGTGGCGATCTTCAACGCCGCGACCGGCAAGGCTGACCGCGTGGGCATCAAGCTGTCCGCAGACGGCAAGACGCGCAGCCGCGTGTTCAAGTCCAGCGGTGAAGAAATCAAGGTGGCATGACCATGGCACGACTGCAACAACACTTCCGCGACAAGGTCGCCCCTGAGCTGACCGCCAAGTTCGGCTACAAGTCGCCGATGCAGGTTCCGCGCCTGACCAAGATCACGCTGAACATGGGCGTGAGCGAGGCCGTCGCCGACAAGAAGATCATGGACAACGCCGTCGGCGACCTGACCAAGATCGCTGGCCAGAAGCCCGTCGTGACCAAGGCCAAGAAGGCCATCGCCGGCTTCAAGATCCGCGAAGGCCAGGCCATCGGCTGCGTGGTCACGCTGCGCGGCGTGAAGATGTACGAGTTCCTGGACCGCTTCGTCACCGTGGCCCTGCCGCGCGTGCGCGACTTCCGTGGTATCAGCGGCCGTGCCTTCGATGGCCGCGGCAACTACAACATCGGGGTCAAGGAACAGATCATTTTCCCCGAGATCGAGTATGACAAGGTCGACGCCCTGCGCGGCCTGAACATCAGCATTACCACGACGGCCAAGACCGACGAAGAGTGCAAGGCACTGCTCGCCGGCTTCAAATTCCCGTTCAAGAACTGAGGACTGATCCATGGCTAAACAAGCTTTGATCGAACGCGAACTGAAGCGGGACCGTCTGGTTGCCAAGTACGCAGCCAAGCATGCCGAGCTGAAGGGCATCGCCAACAGCGCCAAGCACAGCGACGAAGAGCGTGCAGCCGCACGCCTGGCGCTGCAAAAGCTGCCGCGCAACGCGAACCCCACGCGCCAGCGCAACCGTTGCGAAATCACGGGTCGCCCGCGTGGCACCTTCCGTCAATTCGGCCTGGCACGCGCCAAGATCCGCGAAATGGCTTTCGCGGGCGACATCCCCGGCGTGACCAAGGCCAGCTGGTAAGCAGGCAGGAGATTCGATATGAGCATGAGTGATCCGATCGCCGATCTGCTGACCCGCATCCGCAACGCGCAGATGGTGTCCAAGACCACGGTGACGCTGCCTTCTTCCAAAGTGAAGATTGCCATCGCCCAGGTGCTGAAGGACGAGGGCTACATCGACGGCTTCCGCGTCGTCCAAGACGGCAACAAGTCCGAGCTGGAAATCGCGCTGAAGTACTACGCCGGCCGCCCGGTGATCGAGCGCATCGAGCGCGTGAGCCGTCCCGGCCTGCGCGTCTACAAGGGCCGCGACGCCATCCCCCAGGTCCAGAACGGTCTGGGCGTGGCCATCGTGACGACGCCCAAGGGCGTCATGACCGACCGCAAGGCGCGCGCATCCGGTGTGGGTGGCGAAGTTCTTTGCTACGTCGCCTAAACCGGCAGCCAGGAGAAAGAGCAAATGTCTCGAGTAGGTAAAGCGCCGGTGTCCATTCCCGCGGGTGTGGACGTGGCGGTCAAAGACGACCAGATCAGTGTCAAGGGTTCTGGCGGTCAGCTGTCGCTGGCCCAGAACAGCCTGGTCACGGTCAAGAGCGAAGGCGGCAAGCTGAGCTTCACGCCCGTCGACGAATCGCGCGAAGCCAATGCCATGAGCGGCACCATGCGTCAGCTGGTGAACAACATGGTCGTGGGCGTCAGCAAGGGCTTCGAGAAGAAGCTGACCTTGATCGGCGTGGGCTACAAGGCCGCCGCCCAGGGTGCCAAGCTGAACCTGGCCGTCGGCTATTCGCATCCCGTCAATGTGGACATGCCCGCCGGCATCACGGTGGCCACGCCCGCTCCCACGGAAATCGTGATCAAGGGTGCCGACCGCCAGCGCGTCGGCCAGATCGCAGCCGAGATTCGTGCCATCCGTCCGCCCGAGCCCTACAAGGGCAAGGGCATCCGCTATGCGGACGAGAAGGTCACGATCAAGGAAACGAAGAAGAAGTAAGGGGCAGCACCATGTTGACCAAGAAAGAACAGCGTCTGCGCCGCGCGCGTCAGACCCGTATCCGGATCGCCACGCAAGGTGTTGCTCGCCTGACCGTGAACCGCACCAACCTGCACATCTACGCCAGCGTCATCTCTGGCGACGGCGTCAAGGTCCTGGCCTCCGCTTCCACGCTGGAAGCGGACGTGCGCAAGGAACTGGGCGCTTCGGGCAAGGGTGGCAATGCCACCGCTGCCACGCTGATCGGCAAGCGCATCGCCGAGAAGGCCAAGGCCGCTGGCGTCGAGAAGGTTGCCTTCGACCGCTCGGGCTTCGCCTACCACGGCCGCGTCAAGGCATTGGCCGACGCCGCCCGTGAAGCCGGCTTGCAGTTCTAAAGAGATCGGAATCCATCATGGCAAGAATGCAAGGAAAGATGCAGGGCAAGGCTGAAGGGCCTG
>DATKFT010000774.1:0-2623 GCA_035544335.1 Pseudorhodoferax sp. | reverse complement strand
TAAACCTGGTGCGTCTACCAATTTCGCCACCCGCGCAGTCTCGGTCAACCCGCCATTTTAGCCTGCTGCGCGGGCCGTTTTCCGCGGCCCCTGCACACCGCTCATGCGCCCAGTGCTGCCGCCCGGGCGCGCTCCTCGTCGGTCGGCTTCTTGACGCGGAACCAGGCCGCGTACATGGCCGGCAGCGACAGCAGCGTGAGCACGGTCGCGACGATCAGCCCGCCCATGATGGCCACCGCCATGGGCCCCCAGAACACCGAGCGCGACAGCGGGATCATGGCCAGCACGGCAGCGGCCGCCGTCAGCACGATGGGCCGCAACCGGCGCACGGCCGATTCGACGATGGCATCCCAGGTCGGCACGCCGCGCGCGCGGTCCTGCTCGATCTGGTCGATCAGGATCACCGAGTTGCGCTGGATCATGCCCATCAGCGCGATCACGCCCAACAGCGCCACGAAGCCGAACGGACGGTTCAGCACCAGCAGCGCGCCGGCCACGCCCGCGATGCCCAGCGGCCCGGTCAGGAACACCAGCATCGAGCGGCTGAAGCTTTGCAGCTGCAGCATCAGCAGCGTGAAGGTCAGGAACAGCATGATGGGCACGCCGGCCGCGATCGAGGCCGAGCCGCGGCTGCTCTCCTCCACGGCGCCGGCCACCTGCACGGCGTAGCCGCCCGGGCCCTTCTGCTTCCAGCCGGCTTCGATCTCGCGCAGGCGCGGCAGCAGCTCGGCCGTCACGGTCGCGCCCTGCAGTCCCTCGACCACGTCGGACTGCACGGTGATCGCGTACTCGCGGTTCTCGCGCCACAGCACGCCCGGCTCCCAGTCGAACACCGGCGTGGCGATCTGCGTGAGCGGGATCGCGCGGCCCGTGGCCGTCGGGATGTAGGCGTTGACGATGTCCGTGATCAGGCTGCGCTCGCTGGCGGGCTGGCGCAGCACGATGTCGATGAGCTTGTCGTTCTCGCGGAACTGGCCCACGGTCGCGCCGCTCAGCGCGATGTGCGCGGTCTGGGCGATGGACTGGCTGGTCACGCCCAGCGCGCGCGCCTTGGCCTGGTCGATCTCCAGCCGCACGGTCTTGACGGACTCGTTCCAGTTGTCGTTGACGCCGCGCGTATTGGCGCTCTCGCGCATCGCGGCCTTGATCTCGTCCGCGCGCTGGCGCAGCAGTTGCGGGTCCGGGCCGACCACGCGGAACTGCACCGGATACGGCACGGGCGGGCCGTTGGGCAGCAGCTTGACGCGACCGCGCACCTCGGGGAACTCCTCGGCCAGCATCTTGGGCAGGGCCACGCGCAGGCGTTCGCGCACGGGCACCGACTCGCTGAGCACGATGAACTGCGAGACGTTGGTCTGCGGGAACACCTGGTCCAGCGGCAGGTAGAAGCGCGGCACGCCCGAGCCCACCCACAGCGTGACCGAGCGCACGCCGCTCTCCTGCATGAGCCGCTGCTCCACGCGCTTGGACACGGCCTCGTTGGACGCGAACGACGCGCCCTCGGGCAGCCACAGGTCCACGAGGATCTCGGGCCGGCTCGAGTCCGGGAAGAACTGCTGCTGGACCTTGCCCATGCCCGCCACGCCCAGCACGAACAGCGCGACGGTGGCCAGAATGGTCAGCCAGCGGTGCGCCACGCACCAGTTCACGGTGCGCCGGAAGGCGTTGTAGAAGCCCGAGTCGAACATCTCGTGCGGCTGCCCCGGTGCGTCGCCCTGGCCGATCTCGCCGTGGTGCGGATGGCGCTTGAGCAGCAGCGTGCCCAGGTAGGGCACGAAGTAGACCGAGACGATCCACGAGAGCACCAGCGCGATCACGGTCACCGCGAAGATCGCGAAGGTGTACTCGCCGGTCATGGACTTGGCGATGCCGATGGGCAAAAAGCCCACGGCCGTGATCAGCGTGCCCGTCAGCATGGGCATGGCCGTGATCTCGTAGGCGAAGGTGGCGGCGCGGACCTTGTCGTAGCCCTCCTCCATCTTGCGCACCATCATCTCCACCGCAATGATGGCGTCGTCCACCAACAGGCCCAGCGCGATGATCAGCGAGCCCAGCGAGATCTTGTGCAGGCCGATGCCCCAGTACCACATGGCCAGGAAGGTGACGGCCAGCACCAGCGGGATCGTGATGCCCACGACCAGGCCGGGCCGGATGTCGATGTAGTAGCGGCGCAGCAGGCTGTGGTTGCCGGGGCGGCGGTGGAAGCCGAGCGCGATGAAGCTCACGGCCAGCACGATGACCACGGCCTCGATCAGCACCTTGACGAACTCGTTGACGGAGCTGGACACTGCGCTGGGCTGGTCCTGCACCTGCGACAGGTGCACGCCGGCGGGCAGGTTCTTCTCGATGTCGGCAAAGGTCGTGTTGAGCGCCTGGCCGAGCCGGATGATGTCGCCGCCCTTGGTCATGGACACGCCCAGCGCGATCACCTCGCTGCCGTCGTGCCGCACCTTGACGGCCGGCGGGTCCACGTAGCCGCGCCGGATCTCGGCAATGTCGCCCAGGCGCAGCTGCGCGCCCGACGGCCCGCGGATCGGCATCGCGCGCAGCTCCTCGACGGCCTCGAACTGGCCCGTCACGCGCAGCTGCACCACGTCCAGCGGCGTCTGCACGGCGCCGGCGC
>DATKFT010000773.1:0-7545 GCA_035544335.1 Pseudorhodoferax sp. | reverse complement strand
TTGCCCGCCACGAGCAGGCCGAACACCACGAGGAAGGAATGCAGCAGCGTGGCGTGGTAGGGGTCCTTGAGGTTCTCGTGGTACATCTTCCAGTTGCAGGGCAACTCGTTGCGGTAGTAGCCGAGGATCTTGAGTTTCTTGCCCGTGAACGTGGTGTCGAACTCCTGCACGATCTCGGGCGTGAGGTAGTCCTCCAGCGACTCGACGGTGCTGGAGTACGAGGCGAACACCACACCGTTGCGCGTGGCCACGCGCAGCTGCTTGGTGCCGTGGTCGGCCGTCTTGAAGTCCTTGGGCATGCCGCCCTGCTTGTTGGCGCCGCGCTTGAACGGCACGCCCTGCAGGTTGCCCTTGAGGTCATACGACCACTGGTGGTAGGGGCAGACGAATTCCTTGGCATTGCCCTGGTTGTGGCGGCAGAACTCCGCGCCCCGGTGCGCGCAGCGGTTCTCGAACACCGCGATGCTGTTGTCTTCCGCACGCGAGACCACGACCGGCACCGAGCCCACGTACGAGCGCTTGTAGTCGCCCACGTTCGGGATCTCCGCCTCCAGCGCCACGAAGTTCCAGGTGTCGCCGCGGAAGATCCTGTCCATCTCGCGGTCGTAGAGCGGCTGGCTGGTGTAGACCCAGTCGGGGATGGTGTTCAGCGCATCGGCGGGCCAGACGCAGTCCGCGAGCGCACGGTTCTTGGAGGCATCCGTCAAGCCGATGACGGTTTGGGATTGGTACATGGGGCTTCCTGTGAAAAATCCGTCTCAAGGGCTGGCCGGCGCCGCGGCGGCCGCCAGCGTGTTCTTGACCCAGGCGCGCAGCGGGCCGGACTGCGCCGCGAAGGACACGGGGTCGAAGGCGGTGCCAGCGTCGAACAGCGCACGCAGGGCGCGCAGATCACCGCCCGCGTTGAGCGCGATGCCGTGCACGGCAACACCGTCCCGGTGGCCGATCCAGAGCGCCGGCCCCGCAGCGGGGTCGCCACGCCGCACGTAGTGCAGGTCGGCTGCGGCCATGCCCAGCATCTGCAGGTTGTCCTCGCCCTGGTCGGTCCAGAACCAGGGATAGGGCGCGGCCGGCGGCGGCAGGCCCAGCATGCCGGCCGCCGCGGCGCGGGCCTGCTCGTTGGCGTTCTGCCACGACTCCAGCCGCAGCTGCGCGCCCAGGCGCGCGTGGAACTGGCTCGCGCAGTCGCCGGCGGCGAACACCTGCGGGTCGGAGCTGCGGCACTGCGCATCCACGGCGATGCCGCCGTTGCGCGCGTCGATGTCGATGCCCGCCTCGCGGGCCAACGCGCACTCCGGCTCCAGGCCGATGGCCACCAGCACGTGGTCGGCCTGCAGCACCTCGCCCTGCTCGAGCACGAGCTGCACGCCCTGCGCGTCGGCCTGCGCCGAGCGCAGCGACTGCCCCCGATACAGCTGTGCGCCACGCCGCAACACAGCTTCGGCCAGCCAGGCCGAGGCATCGGCCGGCAGAAAGCGCGACAGCAGCGCGGGCGCGCTCTCCAGCACGGTCACGGACGCGCCGAGCCGGCAGGCCGAGGCCGCAGCCTCCAGCCCCAGAAAGCCGCCGCCCACCACGGCGAGCCGCATGCCGGGCGCCAGCACGGCGCGCAGGCGCCGCGCGTCGTCCAGGCTGCGCAGGTAGTGCACACGCGGTGTGCCGGGCGGCAGCGCAGGCAGCACGCGCGCCTGGCCGCCGGTCGCCAGCAGGCATTGGCTGTAGGCCAGCACGCGCCCGTCGCTGAGGTGCACCCTGCGCTGCGCCGCATCGAGGCGCAGTGCGCGCACGCCAGCGATGAACTCCAGCGCGCAGTCGGCGAACTGCGCGGGCGGCAGCACGTCCAGCGCCGGCTCCTGGGCCTCGCACAGCACGGCCTTGGACAGCGGCGGCCGCTCGTAGGGACGGTGCGCCTCCGCGCCGACCACCACGATGCCGGCGCCGTAGCCCGCCTCGCGCAAGGCCAGCGCCGCGCGCGCCGCCGCCTGTCCGGCGCCGACGATGACGATGGGGTCGCCGTCGCGGTTCACCGGTGTGCCTGCGCGCTGCGCACCTGGGAGGGGCCTGCCGCTGCTCATGGCGATTGCGGATCGGCGATGAAGATCTCGTCGCCCTCGCGCCGCACGGCGTGCGTGCGCAGGTCCACGGTGGCCGGCGCGCACAGCGCCTTGCCGGTGCGGATGTCGAAGCGCGCCTGGTGCAACGGGCACTCGATGCAGCCGTCCTCCAGATAGCCCTCCGACATCAGGGCCTCCGCGTGCGTGCAGCGGTTGTCGGTGGCAAAAAACTCGCCCTCGCTGCGGTACAGCGCGATCCGGGCACCACCCACGGTGATCGCCTTGACTTCGTCGTCTTGCAGCTCCTGGGCGGAAGCGATGCGTATCCAGTTCATCGGTTTCAGGTCTCGTTGGCTACGGTCTCTGCAGGCGAGACCACGGTCTGAGCGCGATCGTTGCACGCTTCGTGCCGCGAAATTACTCAGTAGGCTTGCATATTAAGAGATATCTACCCCCGCCTGCAAGCCGGATCTTGCGTGCAGGAGGAGATCCTCCCGGCACGCCAGACCGGTCTTCCAGGAGCGGCATGGAAGACATTCCCCACGGCGCATGTGCGCCCATTTAAAGGGAAATACGCGCCCAAATGATGCGCCGGCGCACCACATTCGGGCAAACCCTGAGTGCGATACAGGTACGACGCGCACCCACTCGGTGGCATAGTTCAGTGTGCTGACCGATTAATGCGTAGTACCGTCACGATTTGACGAAACAGCATGACGCCGGTGGCACCGAAATTGCTGAACAGGCCCCGTCGCCCTCCTCCCTGCCCCACCTTTCCAACGATGAAGGAACATCAAATGCAACGTCGTGGTTTTCTGAATCAGGCCACCGTGGCCGGTGTCGCCGCCGCAGCAGCGATCGCACCCTCGGCGCATGCGCAGGCCACGGTCCGCTGGCGCATGTCCACCGCCTGGCCCAAGAGCCTGGACAACATGTACGGCTCGGCCGAACACCTGGCCAAGCGCGTCAGCGAGCTGTCGGGCGGGCGCTTCGAGATCCGCGTGTTCCCGGGCGGCGAGATCGTTCCCCCGGCGCAGAACATGGACGCCGTCAGCAACGGCACCGTGGAATGCAACCATGTGCTGGCCACCTTCCATTTCGGCAAGAACAGTGCCGTGGCCTTCGACACCGGCCTATCCTTCGGCCTGAACGCGCGCCAGCACAACGCCTGGGTCATGCACGGCGGCGGCATGGCGCTGCTGCGCAAGCTCTACAAGCAGTACGGCATCGTCAACTTCGTCTGCGGCAACGTGGGTGTGCAGATGGGGGGCTGGTTCCGCAAGGAGATCAAGTCGGCTGCGGACCTGCAGGGCCTGAAGATGCGCATCGGCGGCATCGGCGGCATGGTGATGTCCAAGCTCGGCGCCTTGCCGCAGCAGATCCCTTCGGGCGACATCTACCCTTCGCTCGAGAAAGGCGCCATCGACGCCGCCGAATGGATCGGCCCCTACGACGACCTCAAGCTGGGCCTGAACAAGGTCGCCCCGTTCTACTACTCGCCGGGCTGGTTCGAGGGCAGCGCCTCGATCACCACCATGGTCAACGAGAAGGCCTGGGCCGCGCTGTCGCCCGAGTTCAAGGCCATCTTCGAGACCGCCTGCAACGAGCAGACCCTGTCCATGCTGGCGCGCTACGACGCGACCAACCCGGGCGCGCTCAAGCAGCTGATCGCCGGTGGCGCCAAGCTGGCCTACTTCCCGCGCGACGTGATGGACGCGGCCTACAAGGCCTCGCAGGAGGTCTGGAAGGAGCTGTCGGAGAAGAACCCCGATTTCGCCGCGATCTTCCCGCAGTGGCAGACCTTCCAGCGCGAGCAGGTGGAGTGGTTCCGCGTGGCCGAGGCCGCGCTCGACGGCTACACCTTCAATGCCGTGTCCCGCCGCTGAACCCCGCCGCGCACGCCAACATGGACCACAGTGACAGCGCCGGCGCCAGGGTGAAGGCGCAGGGCATCGGCGCCCGGGTGCCGCGCAAGGAAGACGCCCGCCACCTGGCGGGCAAGGGCAATTTCGTCGGCGACATGGCCATGCCGGGCCTGTGCGAGGTCGCCTTCCTGCGCAGCCCGCTCGCGCATGCGCGCATCGTCTCGGCCCACGTTCCCGCCGACATCGCCGAACTCGTGGTGCTGCGCGAGGCGATGGTGGACGCCAAGGACATCGTCTCGCCGTCCACGCTACCGACCTACCAGGACTCGGCGCAGTCGCCGCTGGCCGCGGGCAAGGTCCGCTTCGTCGGCGAGCCCGTGGCGATGGCCTTCGCGCCCACGCGTGCGCTGGCCGAAGACCTGGTCGAGAAGGTCGAGATCGAATACGAAGAACTGCCCGTCTACGCGGACGTCTGGTCCGCGCTGGACGCCAGCGAGCACTTCGTGCACGAGACCTGGTACGACAACCGCTTCGTGACGCTGAAGGCCGACCGGGACTTCGCCGCGCTCGCGGCCCAGGCCGAGGTCCAGGTGACACGGCGCATCGAGCTGTCGCGCCAGTGCATGGTGCCCATGGAAGGCAAGGCCGTGCTGGCCTACTGGGACTTCCAGGCCGACCAGCTGGTCGTGGTCAGCGCGACACAGGTGCCGCATCTGATCCGCACCGGCATCGCCAACTTCCTGGACCTGCCCGAAGAGCGCGTGCGCGTGATCTCCCCGGACGTGGGCGGCGCCTTCGGCTACAAGTGCGTGCTGCAGCAGGAAGAGCTCTGCGTGGCCTGGCTGGCCAAGACCTACCGGCGCCCGTTCCGCTTCCTCGAAGACCGGCGCGAACACCTGATCGCGGGTGCCAACTCGCGCCAGCACCACTACGAGGTGACGGCATACGCCGACAAGCGCGGCCGCCTGCTGGCACTGGACGCGGTCATCACGATCGACGGCGGCGCCTACTCGGTCTGGCCCTTCACCGTGGGCCTGGAGCCCGGCCAGGCGGTCGGCAACCTGCCCGGTCCCTACGACTTCCGCGGCTACCGCTGCGAGACGCGCTGCGTGGCCACCAACAAGCCCGGCTTCGTGCCCTACCGCGGTGTGGCGCGCACAGGCGTGTGCTTCGCGCTGGAACTGCTGATGGACGCCGTGGCGCGCGAGGTCGGCCGCGACCCGTCCCAGGTGCGGCTCGAGAACCTGGTCCGGCCCGAGCAGATGCCCTATGTCAACGTCGCCAACAAGCATTTCGACGGCGGCGACTACCCGGCCAGCCTGCGCCGCGCGCTGGAGATGATCGGCATCGACGCGGTCCGCGCGCGCCAGCAGCGCGGCGAGCCCGACGGCCGGCTGATCGGTGTCGGCACGGCCACCTACACCGAGCAGTCCGCCCATGGCACCTCGGTCTTCGCGAGCTGGGGCACGGCCGTGATCCCGGGCTACGACCAGGCCATGGTCCGCATGACGCCGGACGGCGGGTTGGAGATCCGCGTGGGCGTGCACTCGCATGGCCAGGGCATGGAGACCAGCTTCGCGCAGCTGGCCAACGAGATCCTGGGCGTGCAGGTCGAGCGCGTGCGCCTCGTGCATGGCGACACCGGGCAGACGCCCTACTCCACGGGCACCTATGCCTCGCGCTCGCTGGTCATGTCCGGCGGCGCCGTGGTGTCGGCCTGCAAGCAGCTGCTGCCACGGCTGCGCCACATCGCCGGCCACCTGATGGGCGTGGACCCGGCCATCGTCGCGCTGGCCGACGGCCGCGCCTGGGCCGGCGAGCAATCCGTCGCGCTGGCCGAGATCGGCAACGCCTGGTATGTGAACCCGCAGCGCCTGCCGGCCGACGTGGACCGCGCCGGCCTGGAGGTCTCCACGGGCTACAAGCCCAAGGTCGACACCGGCGCCTTCACCTACGCGAGCCAGGCCGCCGTGGTCGCGGTCGATCCGGAGACCGGTGCGATCGAGATCCTGGACTACGTGGTCGTGGAGGACTGCGGCGTGATCGTCAACCCCATGATCGTCGAGGGCCAGACCATCGGCGGCGTCGCGCAGGGCATCGGCACCGCGCTGTACGAGGAGATGCCGTACGACGAGCAAGGCCAGCCGCTGGCCTCCACGCTGGCCGACTACATCCTGCCGGGCGCCACCGAGGTGCCGCACATCCGCATCGACCACTTCGAGACGCCCTCGCCGCACACCGAGTTCGGCGCCAAGGGCATGGGCGAAGGCGGGGCCATCGCGCCGCCGGCCGTGCTGTTCAACGCCGTCAACGACGCGCTGCGCGGCACGGGCGCGCCCGAGCTGCTGATGACGCCGCTGACGCCGCGCCGCCTGCTGCAGGCGCTCGCACAGGGACGCGCCAAGGCCCTGGAGACGACGCCATGAAGGCCGCTGCGTTCGACTACCGCAGCCCGGACAGCGTCCAGCATGCCGCACAGCTGCTGGCCGAGGGCGAGGGCCGCGCCAAGCTCATGGGCGGCGGCCAATCGTTCGGCCCCATGCTGAACCTGCGCCTGACCCGCCCGCAGACCGTCATCGACGTGTCGCGCCTGGCCGAGATCGACAGCGTGACCGCGGCCGATGGCCACATCCTGATCGGCGCCGGTGTGACCCACGCCGCGATCGAGGACGGGCTGCACGCCGCACTGCGCGAGCACCCCATGCGCGAGGTGGCCGCCGGCATCGCCTACCGCGCCATCCGCAACCGCGGCACGCTGGGCGGCAGCCTGGCCCATGCCGACCCCGCCGCCGACTGGATCGTCACGCTCACCGCGCTCCATGCCCAGCTCACGCTGCGCTCGCCGCGCGGCACGCGCAGCATCGCGATGGAAGATTTCATGCACGCCGCCTACACCACCGCGCTGGCCGCTGACGAAGTGATCGTCTCGGTCCGCGTGCCGCAAGCCGCCACCAGCCGCTGGGGCTACCACAAGTTCTGCCGCAAGCCCGGTGAATTCGCCGAAGCCAGCGCCGCCGTCTGGCAGGAGCGTGCAGGCGCCACGCCGCGCATCGTGCTCGGTGCGCTGGACGGCGCACCGCTGCAGTTGCCCGCGTTGGCTGAACGCATCGCCAGCGACGGCGCAGCCGCCACGGGCCGCGAGGCCCTCGCAGCCGCTGTGCACAGCGCCCTACCCGGGCACGATCCGGTGGACAAGCAATGGCACACGGTCTGCCTGGCACGCGCGCTCGCGCAGGCCGGCCTGGCGGCGCCCGCCCGCGGCGCGGAGGCCCGCGCATGAACGCGGTCACGCTGGACGTCAACGGCAGCCGCTTGTCGGCGCAGGTCGAACCGCGCACACACCTGGGCGATTTCCTGCGCGACACCGTGCGCCTCACCGGCACCCACCTGGGCTGCGAGCACGGCGTCTGCGGCGCCTGCACGGTGCTCATGGATGGCCAGCCCGTGCGCTCGTGCATCACCTTCACGGTGGCCTGCGAGGGCCGCAGCATCACCACGGTCGAGGGCTACGACGGCGATGCCGTGATGGGCCGGCTGCGCGCCGCGTTCACGCGCCACCACGCGCTGCAGTGCGGCTTCTGCACGCCGGGCATGCTGGCGACCGCGCGCGACATCGTGCTGCGCCT
>DATKFT010000772.1:0-2285 GCA_035544335.1 Pseudorhodoferax sp. | reverse complement strand
TTCTGTGATGGCCGCGACCTCGGCCTTCCTGCCTGCGGCGTCGGCGATCTCGTCAATGCATTCGATGTTGATCAGCGTGGAGTCCATGTCGAACGCGATCAGCTTGAAGTCGGACAGCTGGAGCGGCGCAGCGATGCGTTGGAGCACGAGGCCGGAATCGGAGGGGGCGGTGGATGCACTCATGGGCGGCGAAAGAAAAGGAAGCGGCCCGCGCACTGGGCAGCGGACCCGGGGCGTGAGCATACCTGTGCGGATGCAGCCAGGGGCCGGCGCAGCGCAGCCGCCCCGATGGCCTGGTTCAAGGCATGGTCACGACGATCTTGCCCTTGGCGCGCCCGGCTTCCAGCGCGGCCATCGCTTCGGCGATGCGCTCCAAGGGGTAGCTGCTGTCCAGCACCGGCCGCAGCGTGCCGGCCTCCACCGCCTGTGCGAGCTCGGCCAGTTCGCTGCCGCTGGCGTGCATGAAGAGGTAGCGGTAGCGCACGCCGTGCCGGCGCGCCTGACGGCGTTCCTTCCAGCTGGCGAGCCAGAACAAGGCCTGCAGACCCAGGCCGCGCTGCAGATCCTGGCGGGCGGTCACGGGTTCGGGGCGGCCGGCCACGCTGACGACGGTGGCGCCGGGGCGCACGATAGCGAACGCCTGCCTGAGTGTGTCGCCGCCGATCAGGTCGAAGGCCGCGTCGAAGCCCGACAGCAGGTCGGCGGGTCGCTGTCGCGTGTAGTCGATCACCTGGTCGGCGCCCAGCGCACGCACCAGCGCCTCGCCGCGCGGCGAGGCCGTGGTTGTGACGTGGGCGCCCAGGTGTTTGGCGATCTGGATCGCCAGGCTGCCCACGCCGCCAGCGCCACCCGAGATGAACACACGCTGGCCGGGTGCCAGGTGCAGCTCGTCGCGCAGTGCCTGCAGCGCCGTGAGTCCGGCCAGCGGCAGCGCGGCCGCCGCGGCGAAGTCCAGCGTGGCCGGCATGTGCGCGGCATGGCCCTGCTCGACGAGCGCGTACTGCGCAAAGGCCCCCAGCTGGTCCTTGCCCAGGCGCGCGAACACGGGGTTGCCGGCCTGGAAGCGCTGGACCCCGGTGCCCAGCATGACCACCTCGCCGGCCAGTTCGTTGCCCATCACGATCGGCAGTGCCAGGTGCTGCACGGGCCGCAGCTGGCCGAGCCGGATCTTGAAGTCGACCGGGTTCAGCCCGGCCGCGCGCACGCGCACCAGCAGCTGCCCGGGCCCGGGGCGCGGCACCGGCACGCGCTGCAGGCGCGTGCGCGCCGGGCCACCATAGCCTTCGAGCACGAAGGCCAGCATGTCGGCGGGCAGGGCGGCGGCGTGCATCAGGCGGTTTCCTTGCGCGCCAGCGGCTGGCCCAGGTGGCGCAGCACGTCGCGCACCATCTGGGCGCGGTCCTTGGGCTCTTTGAGCTCGCGCTCGATGCGCAGCTTCTCGTTGCCCACGAGCTTGATGTGCTTGTTCTTCTGGATCAGCTCGATGATGCGCATGGGCTCGATCGGCGCATCGGGCTTGAACGTGATGTGGATCACACCGGGCGCGGCATCGACCTTGACCACGCCATAGGGCCGGGCCAGCACGCGCAGCCGGTGCACGTCGATCAGCGTCTGGGCCTGGGGTGGCAGCTTGCCGAAGCGGTCGACGATCTCCTCGAGCAGCCGGTCGACCTGGTCGCTGTTCTTGGCCGTGGCCAGCTTCTTGTAGAACGACAGCCGCAGATGCACGTCGCCGCAGTAGTCGTCGGGCAGCAGGGCGGGCGCGTGCAGGTTGATTTCGGTCGTGACCGACAGCGGGGCGAGCAGGTCGGGCTCCTGGCCCTCCTTGAGGCTGCGCACGGCCTCGGACAGCATCTCGTTGTAGAGCTGGAAACCCACCTCCAGCATGTTGCCACTCTGGTTCTCGCCCAGCACCTCGCCAGCGCCGCGGATCTCCAGGTCGTGCATCGCGAGGTAGAAGCCGCTGCCCAATTCCTCCATCTGCTGGATGGCTTCGAGCCGCTGCGCGGCCTGCTTGGTCAGACCGTCCACGTCGGGCACCATGAGGTAGGCGTAGGCCTGGTGGTGGCTGCGGCCCACGCGGCCACGCAGCTGGTGCAGCTGGGCCAGGCCGAACTTGTCGGCGCGGCTCATGACGATGGTGTTGGCGGTTGGCACGTCG
Source organism: Pseudorhodoferax sp. (assembly GCA_035544335.1). Taxonomy (GTDB): domain Bacteria; phylum Pseudomonadota; class Gammaproteobacteria; order Burkholderiales; family Burkholderiaceae_C; genus Pseudorhodoferax. Next base: position 124 of record DATKFT010000772.1, on the reverse strand, counting down.
ATGCCGGTCTCGATGATGGTCGAGCACAGCAGGAGGTTGCTGCGCTGGGCCGTGAAGTCGCGCATCACGGCCTCCAGCTGGCGCTCGGGCATCTGGCCATGGGCCACGGCGATGCGCGCCTCGG
>DATKFT010000771.1:0-2498 GCA_035544335.1 Pseudorhodoferax sp. | reverse complement strand
TGGGAGGTTTTCGGCACGACCACGACATCCACCGCAGCGAGCTGGTCAGCAACATTGTGCCCGGTCGGGGACGTTCCATAGAGTGGCCGGAAGCAGCCGCCAAGGGAGAGGGAGACGCCGACGGCCAGCAAGGGCAGAAGGCGCATGGACCGAAGACGGCTGCGAACCGCACGCCCGGATTCAGATGACGACATTCACAATCCTCTGCGGCACGATGATGATCTTTTTCACCGCGGCGTCGCCAATGGCGCGCTTCACCCCATCTTCCGCAAGCGCGGCCTGCTCGATGGTAGCGCGGTCCGCGTCCCTGGCAACGGTGATATCTGCGCGTCTCTTGCCGTTCACCTGCACCGGCAGGGTTATCTCATCCTCCACCAACATGGCCGGATCGTGAACAGGCCAGGGCGCTGTCGCCACCAGTTCCTTGCGCCCCAACGCTTCCCAGCAGCTTTCGGCAAGGTGCGGCATCATCGGAGCCAGCAGCTGGATGAGAATGGCGTTGGCCTCACGCAGGGCGTCGACGACGTCGACCGAACCATCTCCTGATTCCGTCGCGTTGTTGATGGCGCTCTGGATGGCGTTGGCCAACTCGTAGATCTGCGCGACACAGCGGTTGAAGCGCAGCTTCTCGATATCATCGCTCACCGCGGCGATGGCGTGATGGGCGGCCTTGCGCAGCGCCCTGGCCACGGGGGAGGGGCCGTCGCCTGAGCCCGCCTCCAGCGAAGCGACTTCCTGGGTGATGCGCCAGACGCGCTGGATAAACCGCCATGCGCCCTGGACGCCTTCGTCGGTCCAGATGACGTCGCGCTCCGGCGGTGAGTCCGACAGCATGAACCACCGGGCCGTGTCGGCGCCATAGGCAGCAATAATGTCGTCGGGATCGACCGTGTTCTTTTTCGACTTGGACATCTTCTCGATCGGACCGATCGAGACGGGTTCGCCAGTTTTTACATGAATCGCGCGCCGGTCCGCGCCCGAGCTCTCGATGCGGACGTCGCCAGGTTCTGTCCAGGCGCCGCTGGCGTCGCGGTAGGTTTCATGCACAACCATGCCCTGGGTGAACAGTCCGGTGAACGGCTCCTCAAGATCGACGTGCCCGGTTTCCTTCATCGCCCGGGTGAAAAAGCGCGAATACAACAGGTGCAGAATGGCGTGCTCGACGCCGCCGATATACTGGTCGACGGGCATGAACCTGGCCACAGCCGTGGCTGTCGTCGGCGCGCCGGCGTTCCACGGATCGGTGAAGCGGGCGAAATACCAGGATGAATCGACAAAGGTGTCCATGGTGTCGGTTTCCCGACGGGCGGGCGCGCCGCAGTTCGGACAGTCAACCTTGCTCCAGGTTGGGTGCCGGTCCAGCGGATTGCCTGGCTTGTCGAAGCTCACGTCTTCCGGCAGCGTAACCGGCAGCTGGTCGACAGGAACCGGCTGCACGCCACAGGCGTCGCAGTGGATCATCGGGATCGGGCAGCCCCAGTAGCGCTGGCGGGAAATGCCCCAGTCGCGCAGACGGAAGTTGACCTTGCGCTCGCCAACCGCAGCGCCGTCGAGCTGGGCTGTTTCCAGACGGCGCGCCACCTCCTCATAGGCGTCGCTGGCGGACATGCCATCGAGGAAGCGCGAATTGATCAGCTGGCCTTCCCCGTCATAAGCTTCATCACCAATCAGGAAGGTAGCCGGCTCAACGCCAGGGGGGCAGACAACCGGCGTAACCGGAAGGTCATAGGCGCGGGCAAAATCCAGGTCGCGCTGATCATGGGCCGGGCAACCGAAGATGGCGCCGGTGCCGTATTCCAGCAGGACGAAATTGGCCACGTAAACTGGCAGCGTCCAGTCCGGATCGAACGGGTGGGTGACGCGCAGGCCCGTATCGAAACCGCGCTTCTCCGCCTTGTCGATTGCCTCCTGGGCGGTGCCGGTCTTGCGGATGTCCGCAATAAAGCTGGCAAGCGCCGGGTTCTGCGCCGCCAGCGTCCGGGCCAACGGATGGTCGGCGGCGATGCCGATGAACGCGGCGCCGAACAGCGTGTCCGGGCGGGTGGTGTAAACCTTCAGATCGCGCTGGCCATCGGCGCCAGGCGTCGCCGCGGCGTTGGCGATGGCGAAGCGCACCAGCAGGCCTTCCGACCGGCCAATCCAGTTGCGCTGCATGGTGCGCACTTTCTCAGGCCAGCGATCCAGCTTGTCCAGCGCACTGTCAAGTTGGTCGGCAAACCTGGTAATACGCAGGAACCACTGGGTCAGCTCGCGCTGCTCGACCACCGCGCCCGAACGCCAGCCGCGCCCGTCGATGACCTGCTCGTTGGCCAGCACGGTGTGATCGACCGGGTCCCAGTTGACCTTGGCGGTCTTGCGGTCGACCAGACCGGCCTTGTAGAAGTCGATGAACAGGCGTTGCTGGTGCTTGTAGTAGCTGGGGTCACAGGTGGCGAACTCCCGCGCCCAGTCAAGCGACAGGCCGATCGGCTTCAGCTGGTTGCGCATGCTGGCGATAT
>DATKFT010000770.1:0-2280 GCA_035544335.1 Pseudorhodoferax sp. | reverse complement strand
CGGAGCGCGAGGCCATCGTGGGCGCCCATCCGCGCGGTCCGCAGTTCAAGGAAGAGATCATCCAGGCCTTCTACGACGGCATCCGGCACAAGCCGCAGACCACCTTCGGCAATGTCAAGGCCGATGTGCTGGCCGACAAGGATCCGGCCTTCCGGCCCCTGAACTTCTGCAGCGTGATCCGCGGCTCGCAGTGGCCGGGGTGAAGGGCAGGGCGGCGAAGCGGTCGCCAGCGCTGCCCGGATGTCCGTGGGACCTGGTGCGTGCGCGCAGGCCTCAGTCGCGCACGCCGGCCGGTCGCCACCACGCCGATCCTGCCTGCGGCGCGTTCATGTCCACGCGCGCCCCCATCTCCGGCGTGGTCAGCGCCACGCCTTGCGCGGCGGCCAGGGCCGCGATGCGCTCGAAAGGCTCCTGCCAGCGGTGCAGGGCCAGGTCGAAGGTGCCGTTGTGGATGGGCAGCAGCCAGCGGCCGCGCAGGTCGTGGTGCGCCTGCAGCGTCTCTTCGGGCTGCATGTGCACGAAGGCCCAGCGCTTGTCGTAGGCACCGGTCTCCATCAAGGTCAGGTCGAAGGGGCCATAGGCCTCGCCGATGGCCTTGAAGCCGTCGAAGTAGCCCGTGTCGCCGCTGAAGAACACGCGCAGCGCGCCGTCCTGGATGACCCAGGACGCCCACAGGCTCCTGTCCTCGTCCGCCAGGCTGCGGCCCGAGAAATGCTGGGCCGGTGTGGCCGTCAGGCGCAGCCCGTCGACCGTGGTCGACTGCCACCAGTCGAGCTGCTCGACCTTGGCGGGGTCGATGCCCCAGGCGATGAGCTGGTCGCCCACGCCCAGCGGCGCGATGAAGCGGCCGGTCTTGGCGGCCAGCTGGCGCACCGCGTGGTAATCCAGGTGGTCGTAGTGGTTGTGCGAGAGGATCACGCCGGCGATCGGCGGCAGCTCGTCGATCGCGATCGGCGGCGCGTGGAAGCGTGCGGGACCAGCCCATTGCACGGGCGAGGCGCGCTCGGAAAACACCGGGTCGGTGAGCCAGTAGCGGCCGCGCAGCTTGAGCAGCACCGTCGAATGGCCCAGCCGGTACAGGCTGCGGTCGGGCGCGGCCTCGAGCGCGGCGCGCGTCAAGGCCTGCACCGGAATGGGCTGGTCCGGTGCCGTGCCGGCAGGCTTGGCGAAGAAGAAGGACCAGGACACCTTGAGCGTTTGCCACAGGCCCATGGGCGGCCGCGGTGCCGCGTTGTGGAAGCGGCCGTCGCGCTGCTGCGGCGAGTCGGCATAGCGCGGGGCTTGGTGGTGGGCACAGCTGATGAGGGCGGTCACGGCGAGGGTTCCTAGCAGAAGGGCGATGGCGGATCGCTTCATGGAGAATTCAAAAGTACACCGAAGAGTGTAGTTTTGAGTCCAAAAAAGTAAACTGCCCGGTGTAGAATTTCCCCATGGTTTCCGATGGCATTCCCGCGCCTGCCGCACCGCTGCGCCTGACCGACCGCAAGCGCGAGGCCATCGTGCGGGCGGCGGTCGAGGAGTTCCGCACGGCCGGATACGAAGCGACCAGCATGGACCGCATCGCGGCCGCGGCGGGCGTGTCCAAGCGCACGGTCTACAACCACTTTCCGAGCAAGGACGAGCTGTTCGCGCTGATGCTCGAGCACCTGTGGGACAGCAGCGCGGCCAGTGTGGACGTGGTCTACCGCGCCGACCAGCCGCTGGACCGTCAACTGCGTCAGCTGCTGATGCAAAAGCTCGCGGTGCTGGGCGACCAGAGCTTCATCGACCTGGCGCGCGTGGCCATGGCCGAAATCATCCATTCACCCGAGCGCGCGCAGCGCATCGTGTGCCGCATGGGGGAGAAGGAAAGCGGCGAGACCGCCTGGATCCGCGCCGCCATCGCGGACGGACGCCTCGCCGCGGTGGACCCGGACTTCGCAGGCCACCAGCTGCAAGGGCTCGTGAAGAGCTTCGCGTTCTGGCCCCAGGTCACGCTGGGACAGCCGCCCCTGGCCGAGGCCGAGCGCCAGCGGGTCGCGGACGCGGCCGTGGCCATGTTCCTGGGTTGCTACGCGCGGATGTAGATCCAGCCGTCTTGCTGCAGGCGTGCGATCGCGAGCACGGCGGGGCTGGCCAGCACCTGCAGCGGCGCGCGGCTTGCTCTGCCGATGCGCTGCAAAGTGCGCGGGCACAGCCAGGTCAGCGGGTCCAGATCGGCATGGGCCTTGTCCAGCGCGGCGGCGACGGCCTGGGCGTTCGCGACGATCCGGACCTGGGCCGCGGGCGCCTCGTGCAGCC
>DATKFT010000769.1:0-4755 GCA_035544335.1 Pseudorhodoferax sp. | reverse complement strand
AGGGAACGACCATGTCTGTACCAGCCGGCCCCGCAGCGCCTTTGCCCGCCGCCCCTTCGGTCGCTGCTCCGGCTGCCGCGGGCCACATCCGACTGACCTCGCACAGCGGCGGCTTCGGTGCGCCGGCCATCCACTGGGCGGCCGCCAGCGCCACCGAACGCGGCCCCGTCGTCGGCACCACCTCCAAGCGTGCCCACCGCAACGTGATCGGCACGCACAGCGGCTCCTACAGCGTCTACCGGGCGCTGGCGGTTGCCGCGGGCGCGCTGTCGCGCCAGCACCGGGCCGACCTGACCAACACCGCGCCGACCGACCTGATCGGCCCCTACCCCCAGTGGGGCACACCCGGCCAGATCGTGAGCATGGACCCCTGGGGGGCCTGCGTGGCCGAGGTGTTCGCGGCCGAGCTGGCGGCCGGCTGCGACATCCGGCCCACCATCGCGGTGACCCAGGCCCATGTCGTGCTGCCCGAGATCATCGAGGCGCTGCACAAGGGCCGGCTGCAGGCCGACGGCAAGCTGCTGACCCCCAATGGCGCGGCGATGGTGACCAAGGCCGCGATCGAGCCGGTCTGGTGGCTGCCTGGTGTGGCGCAGCGCTTCGGCTGCTCGGAGACCGACCTGCGCCGCGTGCTGTTCGAGGAAACCGGCGGCATGTACCCCGAGCTCGTCACGCGCTCGGACCTGGAGGTGTTCCTGCCGCCGATCGGCGGGCAGACGGTCTACATCTTCGGCAAGCCGCGCGACCTGGCCAACCCCGCGGTGGAGCTCACGGCGCGCGTGCACGACGAGTGCAACGGCTCGGATGTGTTTGGCTCGGACATCTGCACCTGCCGCCCCTACCTCACGCACGCGATCGAGGAATGCATCCAGGGCGCGCAGCGCGGCGGCGTGGGCCTGGTGGCCTACTCGCGCAAGGAGGGCCGAGCGCTCGGCGAGGTCACCAAGTTCCTGGTCTACAACGCGCGCAAGCGCCAGGTCGGCGGCGACACGGCCGACCAGTACTTCGCCCGCACCGAGTGCGTGGCCGGCGTGCAGGACATGCGCTTCCAGGAGCTCATGCCCGATGTGCTGCACTGGTTCGGCATCCGCAAGATCCACCGCCTGGTCTCGATGAGCAACCTGAAGTACGACGCGATCACGGGTTCGGGCATCGACGTCGGCGTGCGCGTGAACATCCCCGACGAGCTGATCCCGGCCGATGCGCGCGTGGAGATGGACGCCAAGATGGCGGCCGGCTACTTCACCCCCGGCGCAGTGCCCGACGCACAGGAACTGCACAAGCCCAAGGGCCGTGGCCTGCAGGCCTGACCGCCCCCTGGAACCCGCCCCACGCCGTGGCATGGCCGGGCCGCAGCGGACGGGCCCGCACACTCTGGAGCACACGACATGACCTTTGACGGCACCTCTCTTTCTCTGGACGCCAGCCACCCCGAAGGGGCGGCCACGGCGCTGCGCAGCACGGTCGCGGTGCGTGCGCGTGCACGCCAGCTGCTCGAGCGCGCGCGTGTGGGCGCCTCGCGCTGGTTCGTCGTGCACGACGCGGCGCTTCAGACCACGGCCGCCGACGTGGCCGCGCTCACACGCGAGCGCTATCCGGACCTCAGGATCCCGCTGCACAGCCGCTGGCGGCATTTCGAGGCGGGCGGCGTGGACCGCAAGGCCGAACTGGATGCACGGCTCGCGCCGCTGGATCCGCCGGCACGTGCGCGCGCCATGATCGACCTCGCGCTCGTGAGCGTGCTGCTGGACGCGGGCGCCGGACCCGACTGGAGTTACCTGGAGGCCGCCAGCGGCCAGCGCTTCACACGCTCGGAGGGCCTGGCCGTGGCGAGCTGGCATGCCTTCCTGGGCGGGCTGTTCTCGGGCCATGCCGAGCATCCGTTGCAGGTCGATGCGATGGGCCTGCGCGGACTCGTCGCCGACCGACTCGGCGAGGCCCTGCAGGTCGGGCCGGCCAATCCGCTGGTGGGCCTGGAAGGCCGCGTCCTGCTGCTGCGCCGGCTCGGCGAGGCCATGGCGGCGCAGCCCGAGGTGTTCGGCCCCGAAGGCCGGCCCGGCGGGCTGTTCGACATGCTGGTGGCCCCGCTGGGCCCGACCCGTGTTGCTCCTACGGCGACGCTGGCGGCCCACGGCATCCTGTCGCAGCTGCTGATGTCCCTGTCGGGCATCTGGCCGGCCGGCAACGCCATCGCCACCGAGCCGCTGGGCGATTGCTGGCGCCACGAAGCCGTCACCGGGCCGGGCCTGACGGCCGGCTGGATGCCGCTGCACAAGCTCTCGCAGTGGCTGACCTACTCGCTGCTGGAGCCCTTCCAATGGGCGGGCGTGCACGTCGAGGGCCTGGACGCGCTGACCGGCCTGCCCGAATACCGCAACGGCGGCTTGCTGCTGGACAGCGGCGTGCTGGCGCTGCGCGATCCGCAATGGGCCCTGCGCAGCTGGCAGCCTGGCGATGAGCTGGTCGTGGAATGGCGCGCGCTGACCGTGGCCCTGCTCGACGAGCTGGCGCCACTCGTGCGGGCCCAACTCGGTGTGCATGCGGCCCAGCTGCCGCTGGCCTGCGTGCTGGAAGGCGGAACCTGGGCGGCCGGGCGCGCGCTGGCCCAGCGCCTGCGCAGCGGCGCGCCCCCCTTGCGCGTGGCCAGCGATGGCACCGTGTTCTAGGCCGCGCATGCACCCCGTGCAGGCGAAGGACAATGCAGGGCCGCGCGGCCTGCCGCGTAGCATGGCGGCCGGCCGGCACGCCGGTTCGCCGCGCTGCACGCCGCACGGCTGCGCTGCCTTGCAGCACCAGGCCGGCCCCGGATGTTTTCACAAGCCAACGACAAGCACATGTCCAACGTTCACCTGATCGACCACCCGCTGGTCCAGCACAAGCTCACGCTGATGCGCCGCAAGGATGCCAGCACCAACACCTTCCGCCGGCTGCTCAACGAGCTGTCCAGCCTGATGGCCTACGAAGTCACGCGCGACATGGCCACGCAGGAGATCGAGATCGAGACGCCGCTGGAGACCATGCGCTCCAAGGTCATCGATGGCAAGAAGCTGGTCTTCGTGTCCATCCTGCGCGCGGGCAACGGCATCCTGGAAGGCATGCTCAGCGTCGTGCCCGGTGCGCGCGTGGGCCACGTGGGCCTGTACCGCGACCCCAAGACGCTGGTGGCCGTGGAGTACTACTTCAAGATGCCGCAGGACATGCACGAGCGCGACATCGTGGTCGTGGACCCGATGCTGGCCACCGGCAACTCGGCCAGCGCCGCGGTCGAGCGGCTCAAGGAACTCAACCCCAAGTCGATCAAGTTCGTCTGCCTGCTGACCTGCCCCGAAGGCATCGCCACGATGCACAAGGCGCACCCGGACGTGCCGATCTACACGGCGGCGATCGACCGCCAGCTCAACGAGCACGGCTACATCCTGCCGGGCCTGGGCGACGCGGGCGACCGCATCTTCGGCACCAAGTGATTCGGCCGCTCGGCCGGTGAGGACTCAGTACCGCGTCGAGGGGAAGATGTCCAGCGGCGTGAAGCCGCTGGCCGTCCAGCGCACCTGGTTGCGGCCGCTGCGCTTGGCCACGTAGAGCGCGCGGTCGGCCAGTTCCAGCAGCTCCTGCGCCGCCGGGTGGCCGTCGCGCGGATCGTGGCAGGCCACGCCCAGGCTGATGGTCACATGCGGCGCGGCGCTGGAGGCCGCATGCGGGATCGCCAGCGCCTCCACCGCGCTGCGGATCTTCTCCGCGATGAGCTGCGCGCCGATCTTGTCGGACGCCGGCAGCACGGCCACGAACTCCTCGCCGCCATAGCGGGCCAGCACATCGGTCGCGCGGTTGATCTGCTCGCGCGCGGCGCTGGCGATGGCCACCAGCACACGGTCACCGGCCGGGTGACCATAGGTGTCGTTGTAGGCCTTGAAGCTGTCGACGTCGAACATGACCAAGGCCACGGGCGTCTGGCTGCGCTGCGCACGCTCGAGTTCGGCACGCAGCTTGTCGTCGAAGTACTTGCGGTTGTAGATGCCGGTCAGGCCATCGACCAGCGCTTCGCGCGACAGCCGGTCCGAGCGCAGCTGCAGCACGCGCTCGCGCGTGGCCAGCGTGCTGATGTCGGTGATCTGCAGCAGGCACAGGTAGGCCTCGCCCGGCTGCACGACGGGTGTGATCGTCACGGACTGCGGCATGCGCTGGTTGGCCGCGCGGTGCTCATGCCGCGCGTACAGCGGCAGCGGCGCGTGGTGCAGCACGTTGGACAGCACGATCGGCAACCGGTGCCGCAGCGCATTGCGCAGCGCGCTGCGGAACGGCAGCGACAAGCCGTCGGGAAACACCTGTTCGAGCGTGAGGCCCTGCGCATCGGCCAGCGCGATGCCGCTGAAGCGGCTGAGCCAGGCATTCCAGTGCAGCACGCGCCCCTTGGCGTCGAGAAGCATGAGTCCCAGTGCCAGGGCATCTGACAACACAGGCCAGTTGACCTTGAGACGAGGAACTGTCATCGGCAGGGGCAGTGCTGCGTCGCCTCGTTGTCGGTCAGATGCGCGCCAGGAACCGGTCGACGGCCGCAATCAGCTCATGGAACGATGCCGAGCTCAGCAGGAACACCAGGGCGCCGTTCGTCTCGCGCTTCTCGATGCTCAGGTCGATGTGCAGCACCATGACCACAGGCTGCAGCACGTCCGCGTTGAGCTCGTTGAGCACGACCTCCATGCGGTTCACGAGATAGTTCGGCAGCGTGCTGGTCATCTCGACGCCCAGCATCTCCGA
>DATKFT010000768.1:0-3034 GCA_035544335.1 Pseudorhodoferax sp. | reverse complement strand
CAGCCAGTTGCGCGACCAGGCGCTCGGATGGATGGAACGCCGCGAATGAGCGCGGCGCGGCGCGTTGTCGCTCACCCGCGCGCAGTGCGCAGCTTGCTGCTGATGTCCTTGAGCAGTTTTTCCAGCGTGTCCAGCTCGAAGGGCTTGGTCAACGTGCGCACGTTCGGGCCCAAGCCGGTCAGCTCGTGCGCCATGTCATAGCCTGAACACAACAGCACCCATTGCTGCGGGTTGAGCGTCAGCGCTTCGCGCGCCAGATCCAGCCCGGAGAGGCCGGGCAAGCCCACATCCGTGAGCAGCACATCGCAGCCGCACTGCGTGAGCTGGGCCAGGCCCTCCTCGCCGCTGGCGCACACCGTGAGCGTGTAATCGGCATCCTCTTCCAACACCATGGCGATGGAATCACGCAGATCTTCGTTGTCTTCGACGTACAGGATGCGGGTCTGGGGCATGGAGGGCGAATGGTTCTAGAAGCGGTACTTGAGGCCGATGCTCGTGGATCGTATCCAGCCATTGTCGTCGCCCGCGAAATCGAAGCGATGGCGCTGCCAATCCAGCACGGCAGACCAGTTCTCGCTGAATGCCCAGTCCACTCCCAGTGCGTACGATGGTCCCCAACCGCTGGCCCTGCCACCCGTGATGCCGGCGCCGGGTGCGGCCTCCACGCGCGTGCGGCCCCAGGTGGTCCCCACGCGCCCGAACACCCCGAAGCCGCCGCCGACCGGCGCGCGCGCCACAAGGCTGAAGCTCGCGCCCTCGGCCCGCACCTCGGTGCCGGCCCGCTCGAGCGTCCCGAAATGCAACAGGCCCAGTTCGGCCCCGAAGTTCGGCGTGAACATGCGGCCCACGTAGCCATGTATAGAGAGATTGGGCTGGTCGCAGCCGCTCATGCCGCAATCGAGACGGTAGCTTGGCCGCCCCAGGTTCAGGCCGGCGTACACAGCGCCGGGCACCCAGTCGCTGCGCCGCAACTCGTAGCGCGAGCCCGATCCCGCCCCATCCTGGGCCGTCACCACGGCGCATGCCAACAATCCAGTGGCCAGTGCCACACATGTCCGCAGGCTGTTCATACGTCCTCCTGTGACCGGGCCGGCCGCCCTGCCAGCGCATTGTCCCCGCCGGCCCGCCAGGCCATTGTGGGACAAAAGCCCGTCGGCGGCGATCAGCGCTGCCGCGCAGCGGGGCGGCGCTGCACAGGCGGCGCGTTGCATTCGTCGCAACGACCGTACAGCGTCAGTTCGTGCCGCTCCACCTGGAAGCCGGCCGGCGCCAGCTTCTGCATGTCGCCAGGGCAGGCGTGCACGTCGAACACGCGCTGGCAGACCGTGCAGCTGAAATGGTGGTGGTGGTGGTGCCCGCCCGCCTCGAACCGCGGCGCCTCGCCCGGCAGCTCCACGCTCTGCACTTCGCCGGCCTCGGCCAGTTGCTTGAGGTTGCGGTAGACCGTGGCAATGCCCAGTGCAGGCACTTCGACCTGCGCCGCGGCCAGGATTTCGGTGGGCAGCAGCGGCCGTCCCGCCTGCACCAGGGCCTGGCGGATCGCGTCGCGCTGGCGTGTCGTGCGTTCCACGTCTACTTCTCGCGGTATTTCTCGACCTTGGCCACGCGCATGGTGTAGCCGGCGACGCCCATGGACGAGGGCGAACGCTCGATCTCCAGCCGGCCATAGGTCCAGATCGCGTCCATGCTGCGCAGGCCGGTGAGCGCCTTCTCCGCCCGCCCCAGCAGGATCTGGTTGGACGGCGGCGGCGGCGTATGGATGCAGGCCCCGAAATACGGCACCAGCAGGAACTCGCGAATGCCTTGTTTGCCCTCCTCCAGCGGCACGAGGTAGCCGGGCAGCTTCACGTCGATGCCGCTCATCGCGGGAACCGTGGGCGCGTTGTCCCAGACCGCGCGCATCTTGTCCAGCAGCTCCTTGGCGCGCGGGTCGGTGTCCTGCAGGCTACCCATGTTGGCCGGCAGGTCGCGCAGGTCCTTCATGGGATCCCAGTCGGGCGGCACCAGCTCCGTCCAGGTGATCTCGCGGTACTGGGCTGCCCGTGCGGCGAGTGGCAGCAGCAGCGCACCGGCGCAGGCGGCCAGCGCGGCACGGCGGTTCGGTACAAGGCGGTGGTCGTGCGGTGGCATGGTTCAAATCCTCGGTGTCAAGCCATCGGCCAGTGAGAGGCGGTAGGCGCGCCAGCCCGGCACCAGGCTGGCCAGCAATCCGGCCGCGAGCAAGGCAGCCAACAAGGTCCATTGTGCTGCGCTCGGCAAAGCCAGCTGCAGGCTGAGGCCGAACTGCGACTGCAGCCAGGGGCCGGCCGCGGCGATCACGGCCCACAGTGCCGCCAGGCCCAGCGCCAATCCGGCCAGCGTGACCCACAGCCCCTCCAGCGCCAGCAGGCCCATGACCTGCACGGGCCCTGCCCCCACGGCGCGCAGCACGGCCAGCTCGCGCCGGCGTTCGTTGAGCCCGGCCAGCACCACGGCCACCAGACCCGCCATGCTGACCAGCGCGACCAGGCCCGACATCGCCAGCAAGGCCTGCTCGCCCGGTCCGATCACGTCCCAGAGCTCGTCCATGGCCACGCCGGGCAGGATGCCCATGACCGGCTCGCCCGCGTAGTTGTTGACCCAGCGCTGCACCGAGAACACCTGCGCCCGACTTTGGAGGCCGACCAGTGCGGCCGTGACAGACCTGGGCGTGAGCTCGGCCGGCAGCGCCGCGCTCGCACGGCCCGGCAGCCGCATGCCGCCGATCCAGTCGGCGTGCAGCGCCTCCATGGCTTCCAGGCTCACCAGCACGCTGCGGTCGATCGGCGTGCCCGTGCGCGCCAGCACGCCGACCACGCCGAAGGGCTTGTCGGCATGGCTGTCCTGCTCCAACTCGCCGCCGCCGTGCGCCAGCGTGATGCGCTGGCCCAGGCCATAGCCCAGGCGCTCGGCCACCTCGGCGCCGATCACGGCGTCGAACAGCTCGGCGAAGGGCCGGCCCTGCGCCAGGCGCAGCGGCTGGCCCTCGCCATGGCGAAAGCGCTCGAAGATCTCC
>DATKFT010000767.1:0-2406 GCA_035544335.1 Pseudorhodoferax sp. | reverse complement strand
TGTTCTCGGCCCAGTCGCGCATGCGCAGCGGCGAGTTCAAGGCGCTGGGCGTGCTGCAGAACGAGAGGCTGGCCAACTTCCCCGAGGTGCAGACCACGGCAGAGGCCGGCTCCAGGAACGCGGGCATGCCGGTCTGGATCGCCTTCTTCGCACCGCCGGGCACGCCCGCGCCGGTCATGAAGAAGCTCGAGGAGGCCACGCGCGCGGCCGTCACGACGCCGGCCTTCGTCGAGTTCCTGCGCAACCGCGGGGCCGAGCCCTGGAACGTCTCCAACACCCAGCTCATGGGCTTCATCAAGGAAGAGCTCGACAAGTCGGGCCCCATCATCCAGGCGATCGGACTGCAGCCGCAGTAAGCGGCCCGGCGCCTTCTCCCGGGGCGGCCCGCCGGGCCGTCCCCCCACAACCCTCGAAGGATCGATATGCGAGTCATCGTCGCAGGATGCGGCATTGGCGGGGCGGCGCTCGCCCTGGCGCTGCAGAAGTTCAACATCGCACACGTGGTGCTCGAGCAGGCCCCCCGGCTCGAAGAGGTCGGCGCGGGCGTGCAGCTCAGCCCCAACGGCGTGGCCGTGCTGCAGCAGCTGGGCGTGCACGAGGCACTGCGCAAGCTCGCCTTCCAGCCGCAGGACCTGCTGTACCGCGACTGGCAGAGCGGCCAGGTGCTCATGCGCAACCCGCTCATGCCGCAGGTCGCCGAGCGGTTCGGCGCGCCGTACTACCACGCGCACCGTGCCGACCTGCTGGCCGTGCTCACGCAGGGCCTGGACCCGGCCACGCTGCGCCTGGGCAGCCGCATCACCGATGTCGCGCAGGACGAGCAGGGCGTGCGCGCCACGCTGGCCGACGGCTCGGTGGAGCAGGGCGATCTGCTGGTCGGCGCGGACGGCATCCACTCGCTGGTGCGCACGCGCTTCTTCGAGGCCGACCGGCCGCAGGCCTCGGGCTGTGTGGCCTGGCGCGGCATCGTCGATGCGCACGCCGCGCGCCACCTGGGCATCACGCCCAGTGCCCACCTGTGGCTGGGCCCCGAGCGCAGCGCGGTCATCTACTACGTCTCGGGCGGCAGCAAGCTCAACTGGATCTGCATCGGCAGCTCGCCGGGCAACCGGCGCGAGTCCTGGTCGGCCACGGCCACCGTCGAGGAGGTGCTGCAGGAGTACACGGGTTGGCACCCTGAGGTCAGGCAGCTGATCGCGCTGACGCACAAGCCCTTCGTGACCGCGCTGTACGACCGCGCGCCGCTGGCGTCCTGGGTCAACGGCCGCATCGCGCTCTTGGGCGACTCGGCCCACGCCATGCTGCCCTACCACGCCCAGGGCGCCGTGCAGAGCATGGAAGACGCCTGGGTGCTCGCGCGCCTGCTCGAACGCGCCGACGGCGACCTGGCTGGCGCGCTGCAGCGCTACCAGGCGCTGCGCATGGACCGCACGGCACGCGTGCAGGCCCAGTCGCGCGTGGCCGAGAAGCGCTTCCACATGAGCGATCCGCAAGAGGTGGCGCAACGCAACGCCAAGTTCAGCCAGTACGACGCGCAGTACAGCGGCGCCTTCCTGCCGCAGCAGCAATGGCTGTTCGGCTACGACGCCGAGCGCGCCGCGCTCGGCACCGACGACGACTGGCGCGCACTGCGCGCCTGGTAGGCCCTCCACCACAGGAATCCCCATGAGCACAGCATCCGACTACACCCTGATCGCCTACCGCGCCGCCGACGGCGTGGCGCGGCTCTCGCACAACCGGCCGCAGGCGCGCAACGCCGAAAGCCAGGGCCTGCTCGAGGAGCTGGACCACGCGCTGCAGCGCGCCGTGCAGGACCCCGGCGTCAAGGTCATCGTGATCGACGGCAAGGGCGCGCATTTCTCGGCCGGCCACGACCTCAAGGAGGCCGCGCTGAAGCGCAGCAACTTCACGGTCGAAGAGCGCTGGGCCTTCGAGGAGCGCTGCTACCTCGGCTACGCGATGAAGATCCACGACTGCCCCAAGCCCACGATCGCCCAGGTCAGCGGCGCCTGCATCGCGGGCGGCTTCATGGTGGCCAACATGTGCGACCTCGTCGTCGCATCCGAGGAGGCCTTCTTCTCCGACCCCGTGTGCCAGACGCTGGCCACCGCCGCGGTCGAGGTGATGATCCACCCCTGGGTCATGGGCGCGCGCAAGGCCAAGGAGTTCCTGTACCTGGGCGGGCGCATGTCGGCGCAGGAGGCGCATGCCGTCGGCATGGTCAACCGCGTGGTGCCGCGCGAGGCCTTGCAGGACGAGGTCGACCGCATGGCCGCGCGCATCGCGCAGTGCGATGCGTTTGCGCTGCGCCTGGTCAAGCGCTCGATCAACCGCGGCCTGGAGATGCAGGGCCTGCGCGCCGCCATCGACGCGCATTTCGACACGCACCAGCTCAGCCACCTCTCC
>DATKFT010000766.1:0-12570 GCA_035544335.1 Pseudorhodoferax sp. | reverse complement strand
CGCGTCGCACAGCTCATCAAGAAGGTCTCCGAGGGCCGCACCATCCTGATGGTCGAACACAACATGGGCGTGGTCTCCACGATCGCCGACACCATCACGGTGCTGCAGCGCGGCGCCGTGCTGGCCGAGGGGCCCTACGCCGAGGTCTCGCGCAACCGCCAGGTCATGGAGGCCTACATGGGCACCACCGACGGCGAACTCCAAGGGGCACATGGATGACTCCCACGCTCCTCACTGCATGTCGTTCGCTGCCCCCCGAGGGGGCGCGTGCCTCCCGTGGGTCGGCCCGGCAGGAGACACGTTGATGTCTGCCCCCGCATTGGAGATCAAGGGCCTGCAGGCCTGGTACGGCGAGTCCCATGTGCTGCACGGTGTCGACATGGTCGTGCAGCCCGGCGAGGTCGTCACGCTGCTGGGCCGCAACGGCGCGGGCCGCACCTCGACCATGCGCGCCGTGCTGGGCCTGACGGGCCGGCGCGAGGGCTCGGTGCGCGTGCACGGCACCGAGACCATCGCGTTGCCCACGCACCGCATCGCCCACCTGGGCATCGGCTACTGCCCCGAGGAACGCGGCATCTTCGCCAGCCTGTCGTGCGAGGAAAACCTGCTGCTGCCGCCCACACTCAAGGGCGCAGGCGCGGGCATGTCGGCCGACGAGATCTACGCCATGTTTCCCAACCTCGCCGAGCGCCGCCACAGCCCGGGCACCAGGCTGTCGGGCGGCGAGCAGCAGATGCTGGCCGTGGCGCGCATCCTGCGCACGGGCGCCAAGCTGCTGCTGCTCGACGAGATCTCCGAGGGCCTGGCGCCCGTGATCGTGCAGGCGCTCGCGCGCATGATCACCACGCTGCGTGCCAAGGGCTACACCATCGTGATGGTGGAGCAGAACTTCCGCTTCGCCGCGCCGCTGGCGGACCGCTTCTATGTGATGGAGCACGGCCGCATGGTGGCGCACTTCGCCGCGGCCGAGCTCCAGCAGCAGATGCCCGTGCTCAATGAGCTGCTTGGCGTCTGAGCCGTTTTCGCAGACCACCACCAGGAGACCGTCATGAACCGCAAACTGACCACGCTCGCGCTGCTGCTTGCCGCTGCTGGCTTTGCCACCTCGGCCGCGGCCCAGGTCAAGATCGGCCTGATCACCGACATGTCCAGCCTGTATTCCGACGTGGAGGGCAAGAACGGCGCGATGGCGATCCAGATGGCCATCGACGACTTCGGCGGCAAGGTGCTGGGCCAGCCCATCGAACTCATGACGGCCGACCACCAGAACAAGGCCGACATCGCCGCGAGCAAGGCCCGCGAGTGGATCGACACGGCCGGCCTGACCATGGTCTTCGGTGGCACCAACTCGGGCGCTGCGCTGGCCATGGCCAAGGTGGCCGAGGAGAAGAAGCGTGTCTACTTCAACAACGGTGCGGCCTCTTCGGCACTGACCAACGAGCAGTGCAGCCCCTACACCGTGCACTACGCCTACGACACCGTGGCGCTGGCCAAGGGCACGGGCGCGGCCGTGGTCGATGCGGGCGGCAAGAGCTGGTTCTTCCTGACGGCCGACTACGCCTTCGGCCACGCGCTGGAGGCCGACACCACGCGTGTCGTCAAGGAGAAGGGCGGCACCGTGGTCGGTGCGGTGCGCACGCCGCTCAATGCCTCCGATTTCTCCTCCTTCCTGCTGCAGGCGCAGAACTCCAAGGCGCAGATCCTGGGGCTGGCCAACGCCGGCGGCGACACCATCAACTCGATCAAGGCCGCGCGCGAGTTCGGCATCAACAAGACCATGAAGACGGCCGGCCTGCTGGTCTTCCTGTCGGACGTCCACAGCCTGGGCCTCAAGAACACCGAAGGCCTGCTGCACACCACGAGCTGGTACTGGGACCTCAACGACCAGACGCGCGCCTTCGCCAAGCGGTTCTTCGACAAGGCCAAGCGCATGCCCACCGATGTGCAGGCCGCCGATTACTCGGCCGTCACGACCTACCTCAAGGCCGTGCAGGCCGCAGGCAGCGTGGACGCCGACAAGGTCATGGCCAAGCTCAAGTCCACGCCGGTCAACGATTTCTTCGGCAAGGGCCAGATCCGTGCCGATGGCCGCTTCGTGCACGACATGTACCTCGTGCAGGTCAAGAGCCCCAAGGAGTCGACCAAGCCCTGGGACTACCTGAAGGTGGTCAAGACGCTGCCGGGCGACCAGGTGTTCACGACCAAGGCCGAATCCAAGTGCGCGCTCTGGAAGTGAGCGCCGTTCCGCATCTTCTCCTTCGTTCCCGAGACCGACCATGACCGCCAAGTTCCCTCTCTCCGCCCTGATGTTCGCCGCCTTGCTCGCCGCCGGCGCAGCCCAGGCCCAGGACAAGGTACGCATCGGTTTCATCACCGACATGTCCAGCCTGTACGCCGACGTGGACGGCAAGGGCGGGGCGACCGCGATCCAGATGGCCATCGACGACTTCGGCGGCAAGGTCAACGGCCTGCCCATCGAGCTGCTGTCGGCCGACCACCAGAACAAGGCCGACATCGCCGCGAGCAAGGCGCGCGAGTGGATGGACACGCAGAACCTGTCGATGCTGGTCGGCGGGACCACCTCGTCGGCCGGCCTGGCCATGGCCAAGGTCGCGCAGGAGAAGAAACGCGTCTACATCGTCAACGGTGCGGGCAGCTCGGCGCTGACCAACGAGCAGTGCAGCCCCTACACGGTGCACTATGCCTACGACACCGTGGCGCTGGCCAAGGGCACGGGCAGCGCGGTCATCGCGCGTGGCGACAAGACCTGGTACTTCCTGACCGCCGACTACGCCTTCGGCGCGGCGCTGGAAGCCGACGCGTCCAGGGTCGTCAAGGAAAAGGGCGGTACCGTGCTCGGCAGCGTCAAGCACCCGCTGAACGCCTCGGACTTCTCGTCCTTCCTGTTGCAGGCGCAGAACTCCAAGGCCCAGGTGCTGGCGCTGGCCAATGCCGGTGGCGATACCCAGAACGCGCTCAAGGCGGCCAAGGAATTCGGCATCGACAAGTCCATGAAGATGGTCGGGCTGCTGGTGTTCGTGACCGACGTGCACAGCCTGGGCCTCAAGAGCACCTCCGGGCTGCTGCTCACCACCAGCTGGGACTGGAACCTGGACGACAAGACGCGCGCCTTCGGCAAGAAGTTCTTCGAGAAGACCAAGCGCATGCCGACCGACATCCAGGCCGCCAACTACTCGGCCACGACGACCTACCTGAAGGCCGTGCAGGCGACCAAGACCCTGGATGCCGACAAGATCATGGAGTACATCAAGAAGACGCCGATCGACGACTTCTACGCCAAGGGCGTGGTGCGCCCGGATGGCCGCTTCGTGCACGACATGTACCTCATGCAGGTGAAGACGCCGGCCGAGTCCACCCAGCCCTGGGACTACTACAAGGTCGTCACCCGACTCAAGGGCGACGAGGTCTTCACGACCAAGGCCGAGTCCAAGTGCGCGCTGTGGAAGTGATCTGACCGCTTCATGACGATCTCCCTGCCTGCCCTGCTGAGCCAGCTGCTGCTGGGCCTGGTCAACGGCTCGTTCTACGCGATCCTGAGTCTGGGCCTGGCGGTGATCTTCGGCCTGCTCAACGTCATCAACTTCGCGCACGGCGCCCTGTTCATGATGGGCGCCATCGTGACCTGGATGGCGATGAACTATTGGGAGATCGGCTACTGGCCCATGCTCATCGCCGCGCCGCTGATCGTGGGCGTGTTCGGCATCGTCATCGAGCGGCTGCTGCTGCGCTGGATCTACAAGCTCGACCACCTGTACGGCCTGTTGCTGACGCTGGGCCTGACCCTGCTCATCGAGGGCGCGTTCCGCTCGGTCTATGGGGTTTCAGGCCTGTCCTATGACACGCCCGAGGCGCTGACGGGCGCGACCGACCTGGGCTTCATGATGCTGCCCAACTACCGGGCCTGGGTCGTCGTGGCCTCGCTCGTCGTTTGCTTTGCGACCTGGTTCCTGATCGAGAAGACGCGCATCGGTGCCTACCTGCGCGCGGGCACCGAGAACCCGCGCCTGGTCGAGGCCTTCGGCGTCAACGTGCCGCTCATGATCACGCTGACCTACGGCTTCGGCGTGGCGCTGGCCGCGTTCGCGGGCGTGCTGGCCGCGCCCGTGATCCAGGTCTCGCCGCTCATGGGGCAGAACCTCATCATCGTGGTGTTCGCCGTGGTCGTGATCGGCGGCATGGGCTCCATCATGGGCTCCATCGTGACCGGTTTGGGCCTGGGGGTGATCGAGGGCCTGACCAAGGTGTTCTACCCCGAGGCCTCGTCGACGGTGGTCTTCGTGATCATGGCCATCGTCCTGCTCATCCGCCCCGCAGGCCTGTTCGGGAAAGAGAAATGAGCAAGCGCGCCGTCTTCGTCTATCTGCTGCTCTTGCTGGCCCTGGTGGCCGCGCCGTTCGCGGGCGCCTACCCGGTCTTCATGATGAAGCTGCTGTGCTTCGCGCTGTTCGCCTCGGCCTTCAACCTGCTGCTGGGCTACACCGGGCTGCTCTCGTTCGGCCACGCAGCCTTCCTGGGCGGCTCGGCCTATGTCGCCGGCCATGCCATGAAGGTCTGGGGCTTCACGCCCGAGATCGGTCTGGTGCTGGGCACGGCCACGGGCGCGCTGCTGGGCTGGCTGTTCGGCCTGCTGGCCATCCGGCGCCAGGGCATCTATTTTGCGATGATCACGCTGGCGCTCGCGCAGATGGTGTTCTTCGTCGCGCTGCAGGCCAAGTTCACGGGCGGCGAGGACGGCCTGCAGGGCGTGCCGCGCGGCAAGCTGTTCGGCGTGCTGTCGCTGACGGACGACCTGACCATGTACTTCGTGACGCTGGCCGTCGTGGTGCTGGCGTTCGTGCTGATCGTGCGCACCATCCATTCGCCGTTCGGCCAGGTCTTGAAGGGCATCAAGGAGAACGAGCCGCGCGCGATCTCGCTGGGCTACGACACGCACCGCTTCAAGCTGCTGGCCTTCGTGCTGTCGGCCGCGCTGGCCGGCCTGGCCGGTTCGCTCAAGACGCTGGTGCTGGGCTTTGCCACGCTGACCGACGTGCACTGGACGGCCTCGGGCGGCGTGATCCTCATGACGCTGGTCGGTGGCCTGGGCACGCTGTCCGGCCCGCTGGTCGGCGCGGCCGTGGTCGTGCTGCTGGAGAACAAGATCGGCGAGATGGGCCATGGCCTCGCCTCGCTGACCGGCATCGAGTGGTTCGCCACGCTGGGCGAGTCGGTGACCATGGTCACCGGCCTCATCTTCGTCATCTGCGTGCTGGCCTTTCGGCGCGGCATCATGGGCGAGGCGATCGCCTTCCTGGCGCGCCAACGCGGCAAATCCTGAGTGCCAGGCCGCCTCGGCGCGCGGCCAGCACCCTCAGACGGTGTCGCCGGCGGCTGGCTGCGCCGTGGCCAGCGCGGCGCGGCGGTACTCGCCGGGCGTGATGCCCAGCTGCTGCACGAAAAAGCGCGTGAAGTGGCTCTGCGCCGAGTAGCCGCAGGCGTCGGCGATCTCGGCGATGCTGCGCCCGGAGCGGGCCAGTGCAGCGATGGCCGCGTCCATGCGCAGCATGTCCAGGTACTGCTTGGGCGCCAGGCCCGTGCAGGCCGCGAACAGCTCGAAGAAGCGTGAACGCGACAGCCCCACGCGCGTGGCGATGTCCGCCAGGTCGGGGCGGCGCTGGACTTCTTCACGCATCAGGCCGACCGCGCGGCGGATCCGGTGGTCGTTGAGCGGGCCGGCACGGGTCAGCTGCTCGGGCGTGGGGCCGCAGTGCTCGAACACGCCCAGCACCAGCTCGGAGACGAGGAACTGCAGATGCTCGGGCGGCACCTGCTCGGGCTGCGCCATGTGGGCCGCCAGCCGGTCAGCCAGGTGGCGGACCGTGGGCGGCGCGGCGCACGAGGGCTGGCGGAACAGGCGACCTCCGGCCAGCAGGCTGGGATGCCGGTCCACCAGCCAGCGCGGCGAGAGGTACAGCGACAAGATGATGCTGGGGGCCTTGCCGATGGAATGGTTGTGGTGCAGCTCCAGCGCATTGACCAGCACGATGCGGTCGCGCCGGCAGGGCGCCAGCCTGCCGCCGACCTCGTAGTCGAAATCGGCGCCCGCGATCTTGAGCACGATGTGCGGCTCGGGATGGGCATGGGGCCCGACATGCCGGTCCTTGTCGAGCAGGTAGGCGCGCCCGAACACGCCTTCGACGATCGCGAGCCCGCGCGACATGGCAACTCCTGCCGAGGTGGATGCGGCGCATGCTAGCAGCGCAGCGCGCCCCTGCGCGGCCCCGGCGCCGCGGCGCATCCAAAGATCGGACGCAAAGGTAAGGCGCCCCGGGGTTTCTCCCGCACCATGCGGTCCAACTTTTCGGACGCAAAGGTCAAAGGGTGTATGGACGGGTAAGACAAGGCAGGGCCGGCTTCCTAGACTTTCCGCTGTGCCGCGCAGCAGGTCCGTGTCCCTTCGGGCAGCGGCGCGAATCCGCCACCACGAGGAAATCCTTCATGACGCTGCGACCTTCCCGCGCCGGGCCTGGATGCGCGATGCAGGCTGCGCCCTGGCCGCCGCCGCGGCCTGGCCCACCGCATTCGCCCAGGCCTTTCCATCGCGCCCGGTCACCCTGGTCGTGCCCTATGCACCGGGCGGCACCGGCGACATCCTGGGGCGTGCGCTGGCCCAGGAGTTCGGGCAGGCCATCCACGGCGCCACCGTGGTCGAGAACCGCGGCGGCGCGGGCGGCAACCTCGGCGCCGAGCTGGTCGTGCGCGCCCAGCCCGACGGCCACACGCTGCTGTTCACGGCGACCAGCCTGGCCAGCAATCCGAGCCTCATGAAGCGCATGGGCTTCGATCCGCTCAAGGACCTCGTGGCGGTGGCCGGTCCCGTCACGCTGCAGAACCTCGTGATGGTCCACCACGACGTGCCCGTGCACTCCGTGCGCGAACTGGTGGCCCATGCCCAGGCGAACCCGGGCAGGCTCAGCTTCGGCTCCAGTGGCGTCGGCACGTCCAACCACCTCGCGGCCGAGCTGTTCAAGGCGCGTGCGGGCATCGACATGCTCCATGTGCCCTACAAGAGCGCGGGCGAGGTCATTCCCAGCCTGCTCTCGGGTACCACGCAGGTGATGTTCGACCTCATGCCCTCGGCGCTGCCCCATGTGCGCAGCGGCAAGGTGCGCGCGCTGGCCGTGACGGGGGCGCAGCGTTCGCCGCTGTTTCCCGAGCTGCCGACCGTGGCCGAAGCCGGCGTGCCCGACTACGCGTTCTCGGCCTGGTTCGGCGTCTTCGCGCCCGTGCGCACACCGCCCGCGCTGGTGGCACAGCTCAGTGCCGCCTTCAACCGCGGGATGGGCAGCGAGGCCTTCCGCACGCGCCTGCACCAGCTCGGCGCCGATGCGCAGCCCAGCACGCCCGAGAGCTTCGGCGCCTACTTCCGCGCCGAGCACGCGCGCTGGGCCGAGGTCATCCGCGCCAGCGGCATCCGCCTGGAGTCCTGAAATGAAACCACCCCGTTTGAATGGCTCACTTCGTGTAGCCATTCCATCCCCCTCAAGGAGCGCCGCGAGCGGCCGGGCAAGCCCGGACCAAAGCGTCTGCTGGCATGGCCTGCTCCGCGGCCTTAGGAGCCTTTGCTTGCGCGCCGGTTTCCTGCCCTGCATGTGGCGCGCGAGCGCAATGGACAGCTGAGATGGTCGTCGAGGAACGCATCTACACCTTGCACCATGCCAAGGTGAACGAGTACCTGCAGCGCTACGAGGCCGAGGGCCGCGCGATCCAGCTGCGCATCCTGGGCTGCAACGTCGGCTACTACAGCGTCGATGTCGGCGCGCAGAACACCGTCGTGCACCTGTGGGCCTACCGTGACATGGCAGAGCGCGAGCGGCGCCGCGCGGCGCTGGCCGAGGACCCGGGCTGGCGCGCCTACCTGCCGTCGATCCGGCCCTTGATGCTCGCGCAGGAGAACCGCTTGCTCCGGCCGGCCGCCTTTTTCGCCGACTGGGTGCGGGCGCAACTGGAGGGCTGCCATGCAGGCTGAACTGCGGCTGTTCCATGACCGCCTGCCGGCGCGTGGCGCCGTCCAGGCCCTGCCGGATGTGGCGGCGCGCGTGCTCTACGTGGTCGAGGGGGCGCTGGCCCTGCATGCGCCGCCGCCGGGCGGCACCTGCACCACGCTGGGCGCCAACAGCGCGGCCTCGTGCGCGCAGGGCTGCCGCATCGCGGCGGGCAGCCAGCCGGCGAGCGTGCTGCGCTGGGAGCTGGTGCCGGTGGATGCGCCGGCGCAGGCGGCAGCGCTGTCGGGTACCGAGGGCGCATCGACCTTGCTGCTGCGTGCCGCGCTCACGCTCGGTGCACTGTCGGACTGGCTGCTGCGCTGCGACCGCGTCGACTTCCCCGCGGGCGGCGAGGCGCTCACGCACACGCACCAGGGCGGCGGCATCCGCTGCCTGCTGCACGGCGCGATCCGCATCGAGACGCAGGGCCAGGTGCATGCCTACGCGCCGCTGCAGGCCTGGTTCGAGGCCGGGCCCGATCCGGTCTACGCGGCCACGCACGCAGAGCAGCCCTCGGCCTTCGTGCGCGTGATGCTGCTGCCGCGCGCGCTGCTCGGCGGCCAGTCCTCGATCCGCTACGTGCGTGCCGAGGACCTGGACCGGCCCAAGAGCCAGCGCTACCAGCTGCTCGTCGACGAGCCGCTGGCGCACGCGCGCTGAGCGCAGCCCGGCCAGGGGTTACAGCCGCAGCCGCTGCGCGTAGCCCGTCATCTCCAGGTAGCCGCGCCCGACCACGCGGCCCTGCGCATCGCGCAGCTCCGACAGCCCCTCCCAGTAGATCGCGCCCGTGGTGCCACGGCTGTCGAGTTCCTGCGCGTCGAGCAGCGCGTGCACCGTGAAGGCCCCGGCCGGGGTGTCGACCTGCCATTCCACCGGATAGCGCGCCTGGCTGGCCGCGCTCGTCCACCAGCGCCGCGGCGTGAACACCGCCTCGCCCTGCGCGAACACGCGCGCGCCCTGGCCGGCCGCGCGGAACGAGCCGCCGTCCCACAGGCCGGAGCCGTCGGCGCGGCGCAGGTGGAAGGCCGTCAGCGCGCTGCCGTCGAACAGGTTCATGCCGATCCAGTCCCAGCCCACGGCCTGCGGATGCATGAGGGCCTCGCTCCATTCGTGGTCCAGCCAGGCCCGGCTGCGCAACGCGGGGTCGTCGTCCTGCGGTGCGTCCAGCGCGAAGCGCCGGTCCTGCAGCGCGAGCTGGCCGCGCACCGCGAGCTGCGGCACGCTGTAGTAGTGGCTGGCCTGCGCGGGGTCGGGGCCCTTGCGCGACAGGCCGTCGTGGCCCTGCAGCAGCAGTGGCTGCGTCTCGTCGAAGTGCAGCTGCAGCCCGAAGTCCTGCGCGGGCAGGTCGGCCACCAGCGTGCCGCCGGCCTCGCGCTGCAGCTGCCAGTCCAGCAGCCGGATGCCCGTGTCGGTCTCGCTCGCCTCGGCGATGCCGAAGCCCGCGCGCGCGATGCGCTGGTCGTGCCAGAGCTTGCGGCCCTGCAGGTCGGTGATGGCCGCGTGCGCGAACAGCAGCTGGCGCGCCGCGAAACGCGAACGCAGCGGCTGCGCCGCATCCACGCGCGAGCGAAAGAAGGTGATCTGGAACCCGAACACGCGCTGGCCGCTCGTGGCCTGGCCCGTGATGTACCACCACTCGGTGCGCAGTTCGGGGTGGCTGCCGAGGTCGCGCGGGAATTGCAGCGTGCGTGGCGCGAGCGCGTGCGCGTGCGGCGCCGCAGCGAGCGCCGTGCAGGCGGTGAGCAGCAGCGTGCGGCGGCGCAGCAGCAAGGCAGGAGGCGGGGGCAGGGCGCGATGGGGCATCGCGCCACCATACACAGGTCGGCGGATGGGCCTCAGCCGCCCCACAGCAGCCGGCTGGAGACCCAGCCGCGCTGCCCGCCTTCGCGCTGCACCTGCACCCAGCCGTCGCGCCGCGCGAGGCGCTGCACGATCTCGCCATGCTCGAGCTTGCCCTGCAGCCTGGCGTTGGCGCGCGGCTGCGCGCGCAGGTTGGCCACGGGCACGCGCACGACCTTGTGCGTGCTGCGGCCCGTGAGGCTGCGGTGCACCCAGCCGCTGTCGTTCTCGTGGTCGCGCACCTGCAGCCATTCCCCGCGGCGTGCCATGACCTGCAAGGGGTAGCCACGGCTCAGCGACCACTGCACGGCATGCTGGGTGCCGGGGCCCGAGCGCATGTTGGCCTCGCGGGCCGTGATGCTCACGTACTGCTGCGCCCAGGCGGCGCCGGCCAGCAACGCGAACGCTGCGACGAGGATGCGGAGGAGGGTGGGGAATGCAATGGACATGGAACAGGGGGAGGTACCGCCAGGCACCAAAGTTCCCGGTTGTTACATCTTCGCCCGTGGCCGCAGCAGCAGCGCATCGCGGTCCATGCGCAGCTCGAAGTGCTGCAGGAAGTTCTGGCCCAGCAGGGCCTGCGCGTCGTCGCCGAGCTCCAGGCCCACGCCCACGCGCAGGTTGTCCACCGCGAGCCCGCCCTGCAGCGTGATGCGCCCGGCGCGCACCATGCGGCCTTCGCGCACGCCGTTGGCCGTGTGGAAGCGCGCACGCTCGCCGCCCGCCAGGCCGGCGCGCTGGGCCACGGCCGCGCTGACGCTGACCACGCTGGCGCCCGTGTCGACGAGGAACATGACGGGCTCGCCGTTGACCGCGCCCGCGATGCGGAAGTGGCCGTCGGCATGGCGCGGCACGCGCAGCTCGCCCGTGGCCGTCACGCGCGCGGCGCGCGGCTGCTGCCAGCGGTCCATGGCCCAGTACAGCGCGCCCATCACGGCGAGCCAGAACGCCACCATGGCCAGCGCGCCGCGCAAGACCTGTCCCTGCTGTCGTTTCACCTACCAGCAGCTCTGAATACTACTAACTGTTAGAAATGTGTAACTCATTGATTTATATTAATATTTTGAGCCTAACGGATCTGAATCGGCGTTACCTTGAACCGGGAGGGCCAAGGAGGACAACTTTTCCCGCTGAAGCTGCCCGCAGCAGTGTGACCTCCTGTCGCAGTGTTTCATTGATCGATGCCAGCTTAGCAATGTCAGCCCGCGCTGCTTTCAGTTCCGCGTGCAGGGCCGTCTGCTGTTCCTTGGCCGCGATCAGCGCTGCTGCTGTGGCGTCAAGCTGCTGACGCGTGCCCCGGCCAACCTCTGCGCGGATTCGCTCCGCCATATCCGGATATGTGTTGTGGATCAGGCTAGCGTGCACGCCGGCCTCCACCGCGACGGCGTAGATGCTGAGCTTGCGTCCGCTGCTCTTCACGCGGAGCAATGCCTGCTGCAGTCGCTCGCGCGTCTCCTCGCGGTTGCGGCGACGGGGCGAGAACTCCGTCACGCTTTTGGCCGGATTTGTCGCCCTGCAGATGCTCGGAGGGGCTTCAGTGCGGCTGTTTCCCCACAAGTATCCGGCAATGGGACACCAAGATCCTGCAATACCTGCTTGGAGCGCTCTATCGCCCGATGAGCTTTGTGTGTCACCCCTGGACCACAGTCTGTGATCGCTGCGAGCCGTAGATTGTCTAAATGAATCATCTGCCAACTCGGCACTAGCTTTTCATCGATGATGGCCTGAGAGCAGCCGCCGCACATCGAGGGATCGTAGACCCCTTGGCCGTGGCAGCCACGCGTCCCGCTGATGCACCAAGCGTGGCCGGTGCTGCGGAGGTCAACTGATTCTGCCGATTGTCGAAGGAGTTGAGCGAGGTTTGGAGCGGCTCGCGCTCTTGTTTGCATGAGTTTCCTACCGGCGCCACCGCTAAGCAGTGAATCTTCTTGAATCCAAGACTCGATAAGTCCCTGCCGGGCCTCAATCATTTCTTCCTCAAACTCCCGGTACAGCGCATGATCTTGGCGAGGTGACGCCGCATAGAGTTGGGTCCACGACATCGACGAGTGCTTGAGCTGCCACTTCAAAAAGACCAAGCCCATCCGGCCCAATCGCGAGTTCGCCACGTTATAAGCGAAGGTCCGTCGGCATTGATGGTTGGTCAAGGCCCAGTCAGTGCCTGCGGCTTTTGCAAGAGTTTTCAACTGAAAGCTGCAAGCGACGGCGCTCAACACCTCGACTCGCGAGCCGATGCCAAGGTGGTCTGAAGCCTGGGCATTCAACCCCAAAAGCAAGTGCCCGCGGATGGTGCGAATATGGTTCAGCCGTTGCACAGCTTCAGCGACCTTCATACCATTGTCCAAACTGCCTCTGGGGTTTGGTCCTTGAGTTATCTGCATTTCAAGCCACTGTGCCTCGTGAGCCAGGCGTGCCTGCAGCGGTTGGGCGTAGCGCTGGAGAACTTCGAGTGCGCGGATCGCCTCGGGTGGCACCAGGAAGTCGAGTTCGGAGCCTCCCGTACTCTTAAATTCTCGCGTAAGAACCCAATGGAAGTTGACGCCGTTGCGCAGTTCGGTGCGCCAACAATTGTTGGTGATGCTGGTGCTTTCTGAGTTGCGCATTCCGGAGGTAACCTGCACCATGTATAGGATGCAGTCGCGGAGTGAGGTGAGCGCGTTACTAGAGGGCTTGATATCGCCCGCGT
>DATKFT010000765.1:0-1659 GCA_035544335.1 Pseudorhodoferax sp. | reverse complement strand
TTCGGCCTGTCGGCCGCCGAGAGCGGCGCCATCACCTTCGCCGGCGCCGTCGGCGGCCTGGTGATGAAGGCGATCTCGGTGCGCTTCCTGCGGGCCTTCGGCTACCGGAAGGTGATGATCTGGAACGGCCTGCTGTCGGCGATGCTGTTGGGCCTGTGCGGCGCGTTCCGGCCGGAGTGGCCGCTGGCGGCAATCTACCTGCTGCTGCTCCTGGGCGGCCTGGCGCGTTCGCTGCAGTTCAATGCCTACGGCACCATCGTCTACGCCGACGTGCCGCCACCCCGCATGAGCGCGGCCACCAGCCTGGCCAGCACCAACCAGCAGATGACGGCGGCCCTGGGCATCGGCCTGGCCGCGCTGGTGCTGGACACCTCCATGCATGCGCTGGGCCATGCGGCCGTGCAATTGACGGACTTCACCGTGGGCTTTGCCGCCATGGGCCTTCTGGGCGTGCTGGCCGTTACCCAATGCCGCGAACTGCCGGCCAACGCCGGCGCCGAGCTGAGCGGCCACGTGCGGAAAAACGGCAAGCCGGCCAGGGGTTGAGCCTCACGGCCCCACCAAAGAAAAAAGGAGCCGTGGCTCCTTTTTTCTTTTTGTCCGACCGGCCGCTCAGGTCGCGTAGCTGCGCAGCCTGGCCGAGAACTCTTCCAGCCGCGCGATGCCGCTTTGCTGAGCGCGGTTGCACCAGTCCTGCAGGTCGCGCAGCAGTTGCTCGCTGGAGGCGCTGGAGCGTTCCCAGATGGCGGCCAGTTCGCGCCGCATCTCGACCAGGATGGCCAGCGAACGATGGTCCGCCAGCAAAGTGTTCAGCGCGGAGCGGTGCGAATCGGTCAGCGACTCGTCGTCGGCACGGTGCAAGAGGGCCTTGGAGCGCCGCAGCAGCTTCCACTGCAGGTGCGACTCCTTGGCGGCCTTCAAGCGGGCGATCTCGTCGCGGCAGGCATGCTTGAGCAGGTCGGCATAGCGCGCCATGATCTCGTAGCGGTGCGTAATGACGGCCTGCAAGGTTTCCAGGTCGACCGGCTTGCCGTGCGCCAGCCGCACCTTGGGCGCGACCTTCTTGACCTTGGCCAGGCGCAGAATCTCCAGGGCCCGGATATAGCCCCAGCCGATGTCGAACTCGTACCACTTGGTGGAGAAGCGAGCCGACGACGCGTAGGCGTGGTGGTTGTTATGCAGCTCCTCGCCGCCGATGACGATGCCCCACGGGAAGACGTTGCGGCTGGCATCCGGGCTGGCGTAATTGCGATAGCCCCAGAAATGGCCGATGCCGTTGACCACGCCGGCTGCCCAGAAGGGGATCCAGATCATCTGCACCGCCCAGACGGTCAGGCCGATCGCGCCGAACAGCGCGACGTCGATCACCATCATCAGGCCCACGCCCTGCCAGCCGAAGCGCGAATAGATGTTGCGCTCGACCCAGTCGTTGGGCGTGCCGTGGCCGAACTTCTCCAGCGTCTCGCGGTTGGTCGCCTCGTCGCGATACAGCTCGGCGCCCTGGAAGAACACCTTGCCGATGCCGTACACCATGGGCGAATGGGGATCCCCTTCACGCTCGCAGCGGGCGTGGTGCTTACGGTGGATCGCCACCCATTCCTTGGTGACCATGCCGGTGGTCAGCCACAGCCAGAAACGGAAGAAATGCGCGATGGCCGG